>JAKDKI010000106.1 GCA_030453435.1 Kocuria sp. | reverse complement strand
GGGGTCATCGGCGGGGGCTGGGGTCGGTGGAGTGAGTCAGGCAAGGTGACCAGTGACACTAGAGCGACTGCAGATGGCGATGTCATAGATGTGAAAGTCAAATGGGACGAGGGGGGCTCTGGTGGTCAGGGAATTTCGGTTTCCTTAGGTTCGCCTGCTGCAGGTGGTTCAGGTGGGGGAGGCTCCGGTATTGAGTGGGACCCAGATGAAGACCCCGAGTATCAAAGGGCCTTGCGTCATGAGCTAATGAGCGACGACGATTCAATCTTCTTCGATCCGAGCAAAATGGACACCGCACTGAATCGCAACACTTACAGTCTTCAGGATCCGTGCAACGGTGAAGACGGTGATGCCTTCGATGATTGCCGTGAGGAACAAGAATGCACAGTTGATGGTGGCGGAGAAGGTGTCAACATGGACGTGGTTGTGGGCGGCGCAGGAGACGAAGGCCGTGCATCACGTGGCACTCAAATGTGCGTGGCCAATGCTGAAGCCGCTGAGGCCGATGATGAAGGTGTCATTCAACTTCCCGTATTCACGTTGCAGGATTTCCAGCGTTTGAACGTGGCCCCTGCAGTATCAACTGTGGAGCCCGCGCCGGACACTCTCAAGAACATGAATACCAATGTGTTTGCGGTCGCGGATGCCCAGGCGTTCCAAACCGAATTGGGCGGGTTCCCTGTCGCAGTGCGTGCCTACCCGGTGCAGTACACCTGGAATTACGGTGACGGGGCTACCCTCGGCCCCACGCCCCTGACCGGCGCACCTTTGGCCGAAGGCGATTGGGATATCCCCACGGATACTTCCCACGTCTACTCGGAAACCGGTGACTACAGCGTCACGCTGACCACCTATTTCTATGGCGAGTACAACGTGGCGGGTACTGGCTGGCAGCCGGTCGCTGGATTCAATGAAGTGGCGTCGGCCCCTGTGCCGATCAGCGTGTGGAAAGCCACCGTCCGCAATGTCGCCGATGACTGCAACGAGAACCCGCGCAGCTTCGGCTGCCCAGGCACCAACTGACTCACTTAAGTTCTTGGCGTGATGGAGCCTTTGCACCAACCGCCTGAGTTCGAATCGCTGAAGTTTTAAGTGAGGAAACTGCAGCATCGAAGTCTCCGGTGAGGGAAGTGCGTTGAATTTGGCCAAATCCAGCACTTCCATCACATGAGACTGCGAAGCTGCAGTTTCCTCACACCAAGTTGACGTGTGGTGCCTTTACCTCACGTCCGCCCTGCGAGGTGGCAGGCCCCTACTACGTATCCCGCCTGGTCCGACTCGTGACCTTGCTGCGCAGGGTCAGCAGCAGCACGATCGCCAGCAAACCGTAAAGTGTCAGCACGATCGGACCTTGCACCAGCACGGAAGCGTCGCCATTAGCGCTGATCACGGCGTCTCGGAGACTTGTCTCGGCCAAGGGGCCCAACACCATCCCGATGATCAATGGCGCCAGCGGGTAATCATGCATACGCATCAGGAAGCCAACCACGCCCACGCCCAACAACATCAGTAGGTCGAACGTGGAGCCGGACGTCGCATAGATGCCCAATCCACAGAACACGGTGATTCCTGAGTACAGATAGTGATTGGGAATCAGCAGGAGTTTGGCCCAGACCATGGAGAACGGCAGGTTGATGATCAGCAGCACGATCATGGCGATGAAGAAGCTCGCCAACAGCGCCCACACCAGGTCAGGTGCACGTTCGAACAGCAGTGGGCCCGGCTGCAGACCGTACTGGCGGAACGCCCCGAGCATAATGGCGGCGGTTGCGGAGATGGGTAGACCTAACGCAAGTAGCGCGCCCATGGCCATACCCGTGGTCGAATTACCGGCAGCCTCGGGAGCCGCCAGTCCACGGATGGCGCCCTTACCGAATTGCGGTTCGCGGCGGCGTCGGTCCAGCCGACGCTCGGCACCGTACGCGAGGAACGTGGGGATCTCCGAACCGCCGGCGGGGACGACGCCGAAGGGCAGCCCAATTGCCGTGCCTCGCCCCCATGCAGGTGCGGCCTCCTTGAATTCTTTCCAGCTCAGCCAGGAGCGTCCCTTGGACTGGATCAGTTCGCCCTTGCGATGGAAGCGCGCGATCGTCGCGAAGTAGATGACCTCGCCGAGCGCCAACACGGCCACGGTCACCGTGACCAGGGAGATCCCGTCGAAGAGATATGGCGAATCGAGGGTGAAACGGGGCACCCCGGTAACGGAGTCGATGCCCACCACCGCAATGCCCAACCCGAACGCCAGAGATAGCAGGCCCTTCACTGCAGAGTCCGTGACCACCGAGGACGTCGCCACGAACGCGAACAGCGCGAGGGCAAAGAACTCGGCCGGACCGAACTGTGTTGAGAATTCCGCGAGGAACGGTGCGAGGAACACCACCACGGCCGAGGCAATGAAACCGCCGATAAACGCACCTATGGCCGCGGTCGCCAGGGCCTGAGACGCACGTCCAGCCTTGGCCATCTTGTGGCCTTCGAAGGTTGAGGCGATGGCAGACGCCTGCCCAGGTGTGTTCATGAGGATGCCCATGGTGGAGTCACCGAACAAGCCACCGAAGTACACGCCGGAGAACATGATGAACGCGGCAGTGGGCTCAAGCGCAAACGTCACGGGCAGCAGCAGGGCCACGGCCATCGAGGAACCAAGACCAGGCATGACGCCCACGGCAGTGCCCAGAAGGCAACCCAGGAATACCCAGAACAGGTTCTGCCAAGTGAGGGCTCCGGCAAAACCCTCCATCAGTAATGACAAGGATTCCATTTAGAAGCCACCCCCAAGGAGTCCGGAGGGCAACGAGAGCCCCAGCGCCATGTCGAACCCGATATAGGCCACCGAGCTGACAGTCAGTCCAACGATCAGGGAGAACAGCGGTCGTTTCGAGCCGAAGCCTCGGGCCACGCACCAGAAAAGCAGTGCGGCACCCAGGATCCAGCCCAGAAACTCGAGAAGCAACGTAAAGACCAAGAACCCGCCGACCACCCAAGCCAAGGACGACCAGGAAAAGTGAGAGGGAGCGCCGTCGGGGTCGGTGGTGGGCAAAGTGCCGCTGGACCAACGGCGGAAGACGCCGATGGTTTCAAGGGCCACCAGAAAGTAGATGACTCCGGCGATGATTGCCGGGAAGAACCTGGGGCCAGGGAAGGCTGCGGATTCCGGAACTTCCATCGTCAACATACCGATCAGGAGGTAGGTGGCGAACGCGGCCAGCACCAGAGGCATGATGAGCGCGCGGAACAGTGACCCCGCGGAACGTGGGTCCCGCTGGTGCGCGGGCTCAGAGTCTACCCAAGGTGTGACGTCCGAGGTTTCTGAAACCGATGGCTGACTCACAGTCCCAACTCCTCGTACAGTGCGGTGATCCGCTCGGTCTCGTCTTGGATGAACTGCTGCAGCTCATCCCCGGTGATGAGATTCTCGTTCCAGTTGTAACGGTCGACGGCTTCCTGCCATTCGGGCGTCTCAATGGTTTCGAGCACGATGCTTTCCAATTCCTGCTTTTCTTCCTCTGTGATTCCGCCGGGGGCCACGAGGATGCGCCAGTTGGCTAGGGTCACGTCGTATCCCTGGTCCACAGTGGTGGGAATGTCGATGCCCTCCACAGGCTCCTTGGCCACGAGGGCTAGGGCACGGAGTCTTCCGGATTCGATCTGTCCTATGGAGTCCGGATAGCCGCTGGCCGCCGCAGCCACGGTGCCGTTGAGCAACGCCTGTGTGGACTCGCCACCGCCGTCCGAGGACACGTAAATCATGTCCGCCGGCTTGATGCCGCCAGCAATGGCCATCTCGGTGACCACCAGCTGATCGAAGGAGCCACCGCCGGTCCACGGGACATCGCCCGGGTTCTGCGACCAGGCCTTCATGAGGTCGGCCAGAGTCTTGTACGGGGAATCGCTCGGGACCACGATCACGTCGTACTCCTCGACCGTAACTGCCAGCGGGGAGACGTCCTTGTATGTGGTGGACGAGTCGTACTGAATAGTTGCGGCCAACTGCCCGGTGCCGCCCACCATCATGTTGTTCACCTCACCGCTCAGGACGCCCAGGTTCTCCAGCGCGATGGTGCCGCCCGCGCCGGGCACGTTGATGACCTGAGTGTTATTCACAATGCCATTGGCGCGTTGGGCTTGCTGCATCTCGCGCGCAACTGTGTCCCAGCCACCGCCGGCGGCAGCAGGGGCCATGATGGTGAGGCTTGATCGGATGTTGCTCCCACTCGACGCGGAGGTGATGGACCCGGTCACGGCCGTGCCGATGGCGCCTGCGGCAACCAGGCCTCCGATCCCGTAAGTAATGAATTGCCGACGATTCGGCGGACGCTTTTCGACCAAAATGGTCTCCTGAATCAAGTGCGCTGATGGATCACGATAAGCGAGCCATGGCAGGCTCGGATTATGATCTAGAATACACATAAGCTCATCTGTGAGAATGATTAATCACAAGTGTCGCCAGTGCAGCCGATGCCGCGAGCCGGCCCGGATCGCGAGGGACACCGGGCCCCAGAATGAGGAGTACTTTTCATCCATGACCATCATCCTTGCCAGCGCAGATACCGCCGCCGGGCACGCCGCCCGTGACTTCGCGATCGAAGAAGCCCGACGCCGCGACGCCGACCTCATCGTGTTTCCCGTGGACGGTTCCACCCCGGACATCTCGGGTTTCGGCTATGACCGCGTCACTCTGGAAAACGCCGACGGTCGCAGCAAGGACGCCGTTGGAGACCTCATCGATGCCACCAACCGGTCCGAGGTTGAGGCCGTGGTCGTAGGGGTGAAGCGCCGCAGTCCCGCGGGCAAAATCTTCCTGGGCTCGTCCGCCCAGCAGATCATCCTGGAGGCCGCCGTTCCGGTGATCTCCGTCAAACCCGCCACCTGATCGTCGTGCTGCTCTACGGTGAGCGGTCGCAAGTGAGGGAACTGCAGCTCCGAAGTCTCATGTGATTAAAGTGCCCGAAATCGAGCCGGATACTGCATGTTCCTCCCCTGAGAGTCTGCAGCTGCAGTTTCCTCACATCAGGCTCTGCGGCTGCCGTTTCAACCCGTGAGTCTCCGCGGCCACGCCACCTCACCGCACCACCTACCCTGGACTGGTGCAGTCCGAACCCGAATCCCCAGCCGCAGAACCCCAAAACGCAGCAACCCCCCGCGACACCCGGTCCCTCAACCGTCAGATCCTGGCGCTCGCAGTCCCCGCGTTCGGCGCGCTGATCGCGGAGCCGCTGTTCTTGCTGGCGGATTCGGCGATCATCGGTCACCTGGGCACCGCGCAGCTCGCCGGCGTGGGGATCTCCGCGACCGTGGTGCAGACCGTGGTCGGACTCATGGTCTTCCTGGCCTACTCGACCACCCCCGCCGTCGCCCGGCATCTCGGTGGCGGCCGACTCAAGCAGGCCCTTGAAGTCGGCCGTGACGGACTGTGGACCGCGGCCGGCCTCGGCTTAGTTCTTGCCACGGCAGGCATCATCGCCGGCAGGCCCCTGCTCCAAGCGTTGGGCGCGCAAGGCGAGGTACTGGAGCACGCGACGTCGTACTTCGTGTGGTCCATGCCCGGGCTGCTGGCCATGCTCGTGGTACTGGCCGCGATGGGCGTGCTGCGCGGACTGCAGGACACGAAAACCCCGCTGATCATCGCGGGGATTGGCGCGGCGGTAAATGCCGGGCTGAACTTCCTGCTCGTCTACGGTGCTGACCTCGGAGTGGCCGGTGCAGCGATGGGCACGAGCATCACCCAGTGGGGCATGGCGATTGCCTATCTCGTGCTCCTGGGCAAACAGTTCCGCAGAGAGAACGTTCGGCTGACCACCGGCTGGCGCGGCGTGCGGGAGCACCTCACGGTGGGCTCCTGGCTCATGCTCCGTACCCTGTCGCTGCGTGCGGCGATCCTCGCGACCGTCGTGGTCGCCACCGCCCAGGGCGCGGAAAATCTGGCGGCGTACCAACTGACCATGACGGTCTTCAACTTCCTGGCCTTCGCTCTCGACGCGCTCGCGATCGCTGCCCAAGCGTTGCTCGGCAAGGAGCTGGGTGCCCGGGATCTCGACCAGCAGGCCGAGCGCGATGGCGTACGACACCTCATGCACCGTCTCATCCGCTGGGGGCTGGGATTCGGCGTGGTCACGGGCCTGGTCGTGGGCTTTGTGGGCCCGCATCTGGGTTTCCTGTTCACTCAGTCGGAGAGCGTGCAGTACCTGTTCGGCATTGCGCTGATCGTGGTCGCGGTGGGGCAGCCGCTTGCCGCGTACGTATTCGTGCTGGACGGCGTGCTGATCGGCGCCGGCGATGCCCGCTACCTCGCGCTCGCAGGCCTTATCAACATCGTGGTCTACGCGCCGCTGCTGTGGGCGGTCATGCACTTCGCCGGTGGTAGCACCGCTGGGATGGCGTGGCTGTGGGTCGCGTACGCGGGCGGGTACATCGGCGCGCGGGCGCTCACACTGGGTTGGCGGATTCGCAGCGACCGATGGATGTACGCCATGGCCTGACCACATTCCGGGTTTTATTGACGACGACGCCGCTCGCCTCCTCCGCGCGAGCGCCACGTGGCTGATTCGGCGGGCAAAACGAGTGGCGCACGTCTCTATTTATGCGGGCGAATCGACTATCCTTAAGGCATGAACAAAGACGTTCCCAATACCAAGTCAGCATCCGTCAACGACCCCGTCTTGGTGGGCATTGATGGTTCCGAAATCGCACTGCGTGCCCTGGACCGCGCCATTGAGGAAGCGCGTGTTCGTAACGTGGGCGTGCGCCTCATGGGTGCATTCCCGGTGGTCGGTGTGGGAGATCCCGGCCTGGAGCGCCGCTTCCGTGAAGCGGTGACCAGCGAGAATGACCAGAACCTCAAGGCCGCTCAGGACCGTGTGGCTCAGGCCGACGTCAAGGTGGACACCGCCAGCGGCGAGGGCGATGCAGCCAAGGCCATCATTGAGGCCGCCAAGGAGTGCAGCCTGGTGGTCATGGGTAAGCGCGGTAAGGGTGGCGCGTTGCGCGGCCGCCTGGGTTCGGTGTCCGCGGCGGTTGCAGCGCACAGCCCGGTGCCCGTGATCGTGGTCCCGCCGCGCGAAGAGGATGACAGCTCCGATGTCGAGTCGGCTCGCGAATCCGCCCATCACAAGGACGTCCACGTTTCTGATAAGGAGTCCCAGGGCGATACCCGCACCCCTGCTTCGGAGATGGACTTCACCGGGTCCGTGGTGGTCGGTGTGGACGCTGCCGGTGAGAAGAACCCGGCCGTTGCGCAGGCCATCGAATACGCCAAGGCCCACGGCTCCACGTTGAGCCTGGTCTCCGTGAACGGCGCACTGTCCGGCACCCCGGACTGGTTCCAGGACCAGTACAACCAGACCTACTACTTCGACGAGTCTGTGCGGAAGCTCAACCAGATTGCCAAGGATCTCACGGAGCAGAACCCGGATCTGAAGGTCACCCGTCACGCGTTCCTGGGTCGCCCGGG
>JAKDKI010000105.1 GCA_030453435.1 Kocuria sp. | reverse complement strand
TGGACTCGACGCCTCACCCCACACTCAACTCTGAAGAGCCCGATATTTGAGCAGGTCACGGAAGTGTTCAACCGTTGGCACGCGAGCCACTCACCGGGCCACGAAGTGGCCCCTCGAGGCGCGATTCACCCAGCTGTTCATCAATTTCGCGGGGGCGTGAAGCGGCCACCCGATCGGTTTCGAACTCTGCCCGCAGTTGAGCTAAAGTAATGGGCAGCCCCTCGCGTGGCGTCATCCTGTTGAACTCCCCCAGGACCGGAAGGTAGCAAGGGTAAATGGGCTCTGGCGGGTGCGCGAGGGGTCTTTTCGTCTCTAACTCCCCAACCGTGCGGTCGCGCTGTGCCTGTCGGTGACCGCGGCTAAGGTTTCATACGTGACTACCGCCCTGTACCGCCGCTATCGCCCGGAGACCTTCGAGGATGTCATCGGTCAGGAACATGTGACCGAGCCCCTCATGACTGCCCTGCGCAAGAACAGGGTCAATCACGCGTATTTGTTCTCCGGCCCACGCGGTTGCGGCAAGACCACGTCGGCTCGCATTCTGGCCCGCTGCCTCAACTGCGCCGAAGGCCCCACGGCTACACCGTGCAGTCATTGTGATTCCTGCCGGGACCTCTCCCGTGACGGTGCCGGTTCGCTGGACGTCATCGAGATGGACGCCGCCTCTCACGGCGGCGTGGATCACGCGCGCGACCTGCGCGAACGTGCCACCTTCGCCCCGGTCCGGGATCGCTACAAGATCTTCATCATCGACGAGGCCCACATGGTCACGCGCGAAGGCTTCAACGCTCTCCTCAAGATCGTGGAGGAGCCCCCGGAGCACGTGAAGTTCATCTTCGCGACCACCGAGCCCTCCAAGGTGCTCACCACCATTCGCTCGCGCACGCACCACTACCCGTTCCGGCTGGTCCCGTCGGAGCCGCTCATGCAGTACCTGGAGCAACTGAGCGAGCAGGAGCATGTGGCCACGGAGCCCGGCGTTCTGTCCCTGGTGGTCCGCGCCGGCGGCGGTTCGGTGCGCGACTCCCTCTCCGTGCTCGACCAGCTCATGGCCGGTTCCGATGATCGCGGTATGACGTACGACCTCGCGGTGGCTCTGCTTGGCTACACGCACGCGGCCTTGCTCGACGACGTCGTGGACGCCTTTGCCGCCGGCGACGCCGCCACCGTGTTCAGCTCAATCGACCGTGTGGTTCAAACCGGCCAAGACCCGCGCCGATTCGTGGAAGACCTGCTGGAACGTTTCCGCGACCTGGTGGTGGTCAACGCGGTGCCGGATTCTGCCGCGAACATCTTGCACGGCATGCCCACCGACCAGATCAATCGGTTGCGCAATCAGGCCACCCAGCTCGGGGCCGCGGAGCTCTCTCGCGCCGCGGACATCACGAACACCGCGCTCAACGAGATGACCGGGGCCACCTCCCCGCAGCTTCACCTCGAATTGTTGTGCGCACGCATCCTCCTGCCCTCCGCAGACCACACCACGCGCGGCATCACGGCCCGCGTGGACCGTCTCGAGCGCCGCCTCAGCATTCCTAGGGGTGCCGGAATCCGCCAGGGCGCCCCCGAGGCCGACCAGCTTTCCGCGGGCGACGACGCCGCTCCCGCACCACAGCGTCCCAGCGCGCCTGAGCGCGTGGCCCAGCCGGAAGCCACACCTACTTCGGCTCCGCCGTCGGCGGGGATGAACGCCCCCACCGTGGAGGAACCCACGGATCCTCAGGACGGCACCGAAGAACCTGAAGGAACGTCGCACCCGGCTGCCGCTAGCCCGGTTCCGGAGCCCGAACGTGAGACGGCCAACGGCACCCCGCCCGCGGACGGTCGGACCGGTCAGGGGGAACCGGACGCTGCTCGCGACAATGGTTCGGTCGATCACGGGCCGGAACACCGGGGCACCACTCCGGCACGCCCTGATTCGGAGGAACCTGGCCGAAACCAAAGTGCCACCCCATCAGGGGTGCCCCGCGGTACCGGCGAAACCCGTGATGGCCAAACTGCCCCGGCTCAGACCCAGGAGACTCATACCTCCGCCGACCAGGGCGGCGAGATCGAACTGTTGCGGGCATCCTGGCCGGAAATTGTTTCCGCACTGGCCGAGATTCGCCGCGTGGCATGGACGGTCACGATGCGCGGCACCCCCGTGTCGTTCGACGGTCAGACCCTCCGCATTGCCTTCGATGCCGAGGGGGATCTGCTGAACTTCCCGCGCTTCGAGAACGATGTTCGTGCGGCCATCCACTCCGTACTCGGTATCGACTGCCGCATCGAGGCAGTACGCCCCGGTGACACTCACGGCGGCGGCCAGAGCGGCGGCCCTTCGGGTGGCCCCACTCGCGGCGGCACCCCGGGCGGGAACGAACCCGGTGGACCCACGCGTGGTGGAGGTCAAGGCCGTGGCAGCGGTGGCCCCGGAGGGCCAGCGCGCGGAAGCGACCAGGGCGGTGATCGTTCCGGCCGTTCCACCTATGGAGGCGGGCAGGACAGCAACGGGCCGGCCCAGGCTCGCCAAGGAACTGACGGTCAAGCTCGCGGCAGCCAGGATCACCGTGCTCAGGAGCCTGCCCAGGGCAGCGCAGAACGACAGTCCAATAATGAGCCACCCGTCTACTTCCGCGAACAGGAGGGCTTCGGCGCGCAACGCCGGCGCCCAGCTCACGAGGATCAGCAGCCCCGTGAGGAAACTCCGGAGCCCGAGCCGGAGCCCTCTCCTGATGAACCCGTGACCTCATGGTCAGTGGCGAAAATCCCGCAGGGTGGGCCCGCCGAATCATCCGCTCCGACCCATGCGGATGGAGCTGAGGCAAAGCCTGCAGATCCTTCAGGAACAACTGAGGTCGATACGGATTCGGAGGAACCCACGGCCGCCTCCTCGGACCCGGCCACACTCACGCCTTCAGATTTCACGATCGGGCAGGGCCAAGACGTCGCGGACACCGAGCCCGGCGACCGCAGCGCCACCGCTTGCCCGGAGACGGACCCGGACACCACTGAGGAGGACGCTGAGTCCGAATCTGCGCCGGTCAACAGCCTCGGGCAATCGCGTACCCCGGACAGCGGCCCGGACGCTTCAGAACCGGTCGCTGAATCCGACCGGCCGGCTCAGGCCCCCGAAGCAGAGTCTGCACGTCCGCAGGCTGCTCAAGCCTCCTCGTACGCCCCGGAACCCAGCAACGAATACTGGACTCCCAACGAGCCCCCGCCTCCGCCGGAGGACGAGCCGCCCGCCGACCTGTATGAGACGTCGGATCGCCGCCCGGGCGCTCCACCCAAGAAAGCACCCGAGAAGGCGCCCGCCCAATCCGGCGGCCCGCGTGGTCAGCGGCCCAGCTTCCGGGAACGCCACGCGGCAGAAATCGCGGCGGCCCGGCAACGTCCAACAGCACAGCAGCCCGCTGACTCATCGGACACCAGCGAGGATGAAAACTTCTCGCCCAGTGCGGATGACGAGTCCATTGAGGATTCCACCGTGTACGGGCGCGCGGCCATTGAACGAATCCTGGGGGGCTTGCTCATTGAAGAACGCCCCCACCAAGCGAACTAACCGAATCCCCCAAGGAGAACTGTGTACGAAGGCGCGGTCCAAGATCTCATTGATGAGCTGGGAAGGCTCCCGGGTGTAGGACCCAAATCTGCACAGCGCATTGCCTTCCACTTGCTCGACGCGGACAAGGACGAAGTTCAGCAGCTCGTGGACGCCATCACCACAGTCAAAACGTCCGTGTCCTTCTGCCAGGTCTGCGGCAACGTGACCGAGCAGGAAGAATGCGCGATTTGCCGCGACGCCCGCCGCGATCGCACCGTGATCTGCGTGGTCGAGGAGTCCAAGGACGTCATGGCCATTGAACGCACCCGCAGTTACCGCGGCCTCTACCACGTGCTCGGCGGCGCTATTTCACCCCTCCAGGGCGTGGGACCCGATCAACTGCGAATCCGCGAACTCATGACGCGGTTGTCGGACGAAACCATCCAGGAGATCGTGCTGGCCACGGACCCCAACCTGGAGGGTGAAGCCACGGCCACGTACCTGTCCCGGATGCTCAAGGCCCTGGGCATCCGCGTGACCCGGTTGGCTTCCGGCCTCCCCGTGGGCGGCGACCTGGAGTACGCGGACGAGGTCACTCTCGGCCGGGCCTTCGAAGGGCGCACGGTCATCGCGGAAGCGAACTAACACCTCAGCCGCGCCTCATTGGACTCCGGAACGATCATGGTTGTGTGAACAGTTAGCATGGACGCCAAACCACTTGATCGCGTGATTCTTGCGCAGTCCGAGAGGAATGTATGAGCCTCATTGTCCAAAAGTTCGGTGGTTCCTCGGTTTCTGATGCCGATGGAATCCGCCGAGTTGCCCGCCGGGTCGCAGAGACCCGCAACGCCGGCAACGATGTCGTGGTGGTTGTCTCCGCCATGGGTGACACCACCGATGACCTGCTGGATCTGGCCAACGAGGTCACCCGCAAGCCACCTGCTCGCGAGCTGGACATGCTCCTGACAGCTGGAGAACGCATTTCGATGGCCTTGCTGGCCATGGCCACCTCCGAGATCGGCGTACCCGCCCAGTCCTTCACCGGCTCTCAGGCCGGCATGATCACCGACGGTGACCACGGTGCCGCCAAGCTCGTGGAGGTCAATCCCCTCCGCGTCCGCGAGGCACTGGACGCGGGAAACATCGCAATCATCGCCGGGTTCCAAGGCGTGCACCGTTCCACCAAGGACATCACCACGCTGGGCCGCGGTGGTTCTGACACCACTGCAGTCGCGCTTGCGGCCGCGCTCAACGCTGACGTGTGCGAGATCTACTCGGACGTGGACGGCGTGTACACGGCTGACCCGCGCATTGTTCCCTCGGCGCAGAAGCTGGACCGCGTTTCCTCCGAAGAAATGCTGGAACTCGCGGCCAACGGCGCCAAGATCCTGCATTTGCGTTGCGTGGAATATGCCCGCCGCTTCAATGTGCCCTTGCACGTCCGTTCGTCGTTCAGCCACAACGAGGGCACCTGGGTCATGCCCACGCCCCACGAAAACTTCACGCCGCAGAAGGAGATTCCCTTGGAACAGCCGCTGATTTCCGGGATCGCACACGACCGCACCCAGGCCAAGATCACCGTGGTGGGGGTCCCGGACCGCCCCGGAATCGCTTCCCGCATCTTCCGTCTGCTCGCGGACTCCAAGGTCAACGTGGACATGATCGTTCAGAACGTCTCCACCGGCGATCGTCCCATGACCGACCTCTCCTTCACCCTGGACGAGTCCCAGGGCGATTTGGCCATGAATCTGCTGCGCGCCGCAGAAGAGAAGATCGGTTACACGAGTCTCGATTACGACGACCAGGTGGGTAAGATTTCCCTGGTCGGTGCGGGGATGAAGACGAACACGGGAGTGTCGTTCAAGTTCTTCGAGGCCCTGGCCAACGCGGACATCAACGTGGACATGATCTCCACCTCTGAGGTCCGTATCTCCGTGATCACCGATGTCAGCAAATTGGACGCCGCCGTGCGGGCGATCCACACCGCATTCGGTTTGGACGCGGACAACGAGGCCACCGTGTACGGGGGCACCGGTCGCTGAGCGTTTCAGTTTTTCTGGTCACGGGCTGCCATCCAAGTAGCCCGTGACCTACACTTTTAGTGCACAAATCATCACTCATGACGTAGACGTTGGAGAGGTACATATGAACGGCCAAGCAGGTGATGAGACCTTTTCCGAGAACGCTGCGCATGATCCGCTGGCTCTGGGGAACCAGCTCTGTTTTTCTCTGTCAGTGGCTTCGCGCATGGTGGTCCAGAGCTACCGCCCGATTCTCGAACCGCTTGGCCTGACCCACCCGCAGTACCTGGTGATGCTGTCGCTGTGGGGTTCCAGCCCCCGCACCGTGAAAGATCTGAGCTCGGAACTCATGCAGGATTCCGCCACGCTGTCGCCGCTGCTGAAACGGCTCGAAGCACGCGGCCTGATCCGCCGAGGTAGGGATCCCAAGAATGAACGAGCCCTGGCCGTCACCCTCACGGACGAGGGCGAGGCGCTCCGGGAGAAGGCCGCGGACGTGCCGGTCATCATGATGGATCGCATGGGAGTGACTCCGGAACAGGTCAGGGAACTCAACGACTCCATGCGGCACATGATCACCCAGGCAGAAGAGGCCTCGCGTGCCTGAAGCCCTGTTCCGTGAGGAATGGCTGGCAGCGTCCCGAGCACACGAACAGCGCATTTCCGGTTTTACCAAACCGTTCTTGGACCGTAGGCACGAGGGGCGTAAGCACCCCGTGGAAGATTTCCTGTTCACGTACTACACGCTCTCCCCCGCCCAGTTCACACGGTGGCACCCCGGATTCGGAACGATCCTGCTGGATGCCCAGGATCGAGCGGACTGGAAGTTCTACCGCCCCGCCACGGAGGCTGAACTCAGGGAGGCGGGTGCACCCGAGGGCGCGAGCGGCGTCGTGGTGGATCGTGAACGTTTTGTGGCCAAGCGCGAGACTGCTATTCGTTTCACCCGGGAATTGCTGTCCAACACCGTGGCGAAGACCGGCACGTTCGATTGCTTCGGTCTGCACGAATGGGCCATGGCGTACAAGGCGCAGGAGAACGGTGTGCGTCACGAGTACGTGGGGCTCAGATTGGGTACGGAAGGTACCAACCAGGTGGTGGAATCGCACAAGATCCGCTGCTCCCACTTCGACGCGTTCCGGTTCTTCCAGCCCCAGGCCGTGGACCGCAATGAACTACAACCCACGCGTGAGGCCCAGCGGCGCATGGAACAACCCGGCTGCCTGCACGCGAACATGGACCTCTACAAGTGGGCGTACAAACTGTTGCCCGCCGTGGATTCTGACCTGCTGGCCGATTGCTTCGAGTTGGCGTGGGATGTGCGCCGCACGGACATGGAGGCCTCCCCGTACGAACTGAGCGAGTGGGGTTACCAGCCGGTGCGCATCGAGACCCCGGAGGGCAAGGCCGAGTACGTGCGCCGCCAGCGAGCGTTCGCGGCCAGGTCGGAGGATCTGCGCCAGCGCCTCTTGAGCGTCACGGAACACTTATTGGAAGTGGACGCGTGAGCTGGCAGCCGGCCGTGAAGGCGGCCGAACTGAGCGAGACGAACACCGCGGTCCCCGCGCGCGTTGACGGAACCTGGCTGCTCATCACCCGGGATGACAGCGGAACCGTGCGAGCCTTCGAGAACCAATGCCCGCACCAGGCCGCTACGGTGTGCCGCGAATCCCAGGTCGGCGAGACCACCGTGGAGTGCCCCAATCACTACTGGGTCTTCGGCTTGGACGGGACTTTCAAGGGCTCGCGCATTGCGCTGGCAGCCGGGCGCACCCCTCCGCCGGACCCCGAGAAGAGCCTGCGGGAGTTCCCGTGCCGCGTGACCGACGCCACGGTAGAGGTGGACCTGACCCCGGACCGATAGGATGGGCAAGGATTAGCTCGAATCTCAGGAGTTGTAATGGCCCGTA
>JAKDKI010000455.1 GCA_030453435.1 Kocuria sp. | reverse complement strand
GGAACAGTCCATGGGCGGGGAGGACTTCGCCTGGTTCCTGCAGCACGTGCCCGGGGCCATGATGCGCTTGGGTACCAGGGCTCCCGGCGGGCCCACCTACGATCTGCACCAGTCCGATTACGCTCCGCAGGAAGAGGCCATCAGCTGCGGAGTTCAGGTGATGGCCTCCACGGCGTTGCGAGCGATTCGCTTGCGCGTGCGAGAACTCCACGACACAGCGGACTCGGCACTCGTCGAGTGATCCCGTGGCTACACTGAGACTCTCTAAAGTTTCCGGGGAGTAACTTCTGTAGCCTCCCCATCCAGAGAGTCCCTTCTCTCGTATCACCGGAGGACAATGATGACCCCTCGTTACTCGCGCGCATTGAGCGCCATTGCACTAACCGGCGCGGCCGGTCTCGTACTCGCCGGTTGCGGCCAGGCACCCGAAGAATCCAGCGAAGGCAATTCCGAAGCGCAGGATTTCAAGGGCTGCATCGTGTCCGACGACGGCGGCTTCCAGGACCGTTCCTTCAACCAGGCATCCTATGAGGGCCTCAAGGCCGTCGAGGACAAACTGCAGATTCAGCTGAAAGAGGCTGAGTCCCAGGCCGAAACCGAGTTCGAACCGAACCTCAACTCCATGGCACAACAGGGCTGTGACCTCACCGTCTCCGTGGGCTTCCTGCTCGCTGACACCACCAAGAAGGTGGCAGAGGCCAACCCGGACAAGAACTTCGCGATCGTGGACGACCAGTCCATCGAAGCGGACAACGTCAAGCCCATCGTGTACAACACGGCGGAAGCTGCATTCCTGGCCGGTTACCTGGCCGCGGGAGCTTCCGAGACCGGAAAGGTCGCGACCTACGGTGGTATGGACATCCCCACCGTGACCGTGTTCATGGACGGCTTCGCTGACGGTGTGGCTCACTACAACGAGCAGAAGGACGAGAACGTGGAGGTTCTGGGCTGGAACAAGGAGTCCCAGAACGGCACATTCCTGACTTCGTTCCAGGATTCGTCGCGCGCCAAGACCATCACTCAGAACTTGATCGGCGACGGCGCGGACGTGGTCCTGCCCGTGGCCGGTCAGGCAGCCCAGGGCACCCTGGACGCCGTGTCCGAAGCCAATAACGGTGGCGACAACGTGCGCCTGATCTGGCCCGACACCGACGGCTACGAGACCCTGGACACCGGTAAGGAATACGTCCTCACCTCAGTGCTCAAGGAAATGTCCACCTCCGTGGAGGACGTGGTGACCGAGGCTGTCGAGGGCAACTTCGACAACAGCCTGTACGTGGGCACCCTTGAGAACGGTGGCGTGGGTCTGGCGCCGTACCACGATCAGCAGGACTCCGTGAGCGAAGAGCTCGACAAGGAAGTCCAGCAGCTGAAGCAGGACATCATTGACGGCAAGGTCAAGGTCGAATCCGAGAACGCGCCCCAGGCGTAAGTAGTCACCGCCCCCGGGCAGGAGTGAATCTGTGAAGTTAGAGCTGCGTGACATCACCAAGAAATTCGGCGGTTTCACGGCCAACCAGAACGTGAATCTGACGGTTGAGCCGCATCAGATCCACTGCCTGCTCGGGGAGAACGGCGCGGGCAAGTCCACCCTCATGAACGTGTTGTACGGGTTGTACGAACCAACCTCCGGCAGCATCGAGATCGACGGCGAGCCCGTGACGTTCTCCGGTCCCGGTGACGCTATGGCGGCCGGGCTCGGCATGGTGCACCAGCACTTCATGTTGGTGCCGGTGTTCACCGTGGCCGAGAACGTGGCTCTCGGTAACGAGGCCACCAAGGGCGTGGGACTGGATCTGAACACCACCCGTCGGAAGATCCGTGAGATCTCGGACCGGTACGGGTTCCAAGTGGACCCGGACGCCATCGTCGAGGACCTTCCGGTGGGTGTGCAGCAGCGCGTGGAGATCATCAAGGCCCTGGTGCGTGACGCAGAGGTGCTCATCCTGGATGAGCCCACCGCCGTGCTCACGCCCAAGGAAACCGACGAGCTGCTCAACATCATGCGTCAGTTGCGCGACAACGGCACGTCCATCGTGTTCATCTCCCACAAGTTGCGCGAGGTCAA
>JAKDKI010000454.1 GCA_030453435.1 Kocuria sp. | reverse complement strand
AGTTCACAAGGAACCGCCCCACACCACAAGTGGTTGGGGCGGTTCCTTGTGCGCTATTCATCCCTGCCCAGGGGGAAATCAGTTGGCGTACTTGCCGGTCATGAGCACGCCGCCGCCGTCCACGCCCTTGGCGCCCTGGACCCAGTCGAGTCCGGCATCCTTGGCGGACGGGTCAACGGGGCCCACTTCGCCCATGATCCAGGAGCTCACGCCGCGCTTGTTGAGGTGCTCCACGGCGGCGTCCGCCACGGAGGGGTCCACAATTGCAACCATGCCCACGCCCAGGTTGAGCGTGCGCTCCAGGTCCGGCAGGGGGACGTTGCCCAACTGGCCGACCAGCTGGAAGATCGCGGGAAGCTCCCACGTGGAGCGATCCACGGTGGCCTGCAAACCGGCGGGCAGCACTCGGGCCAGGTTCGCGGCCAAACCACCACCGGTCACGTGTGAAAAACCGCGCACGCCGTGGCCGGTCTGACCACCCTCACCGTTGACGGGAAAGGCGCGGGCCAGATCCAGTACGTCTGCGGCGTACACGCGCGTGGGTTCGAGCAGCTCTTCGCCCAGGGTGCGGCCGAGTTCGGACACCTGCCGTTCCAACTGCCAACCGGCCACGTTGATGACCCGGCGCACCAGTGAGTAGCCGTTGGAGTGGATGCCGGAAGAGGCCATACCGATGATCACGTCACCGGCCTTGACACGGTCCGGGCCCAGTAGCTGGTCGGCTTCGATCACGCCGGTGGCGGCACCGGCCACGTCGTACTCGTCCGGAGCCAACAGGCCCGGGTGCTCTGCGGTCTCGCCACCGACCAAGGAGGTCTCTGCGGCGTCGCACGCGGCGGCAATGCCACGCACGATGTCCGCGATGCGCTCGGGGACCACTTTGCCGGTCGCGATGTAGTCGGTCATGAACAGCGGCTTGGCACCCACCACCACGATGTCGTCCACGACCATGCCCACCAGGTCCCAGCCAATGGTGTCGTGGATGTCCAAGCTCTGAGCAATAGCAACCTTGGTACCCACGCCGTCCGTGGAGGTCGCCAGGTAGGGCTTGCGATACTTGGTGAGCTCCGAGACGTCATAGAGTCCGGCGAATCCGCCCACGCCACCGACCACGTTGGTCGAGTGAGTGGCCTTGACCGCAGACTTCATGAGTTCCACGGCGCGATCGCCGGCTTCAACGTCCACTCCGGCGCTCGCGTAGGTCACGGACTGGGTGCTGGCGCCGTCTTGGATGTTGCTCATGCGCTTTTCTCCTGGGTGGCGGGGGTTTGGGATTCGGTCTCGTTCAACTCGTGGTGCTTCGCCGACGGCGCTGTGCTGCCGGGCGCTTCAAGCACGGCCTTGCCGAGCTTGTCTGCTTCGGGCAGGGGAGTGGGGTACGTGCCGGAGAAGCACGCGGTGCACAGGATGTCCCGGGGCTGCTTGGTGGCTTCGACCATGCCGTCCTGGGAAATGTATCCCAGTGAGTCCGCACCCAAAGAGGCGCGGATATCTTCGACTGCCAGACCGTTGGCGATCAGCTCGGCACGCGACGCGAAGTCGATGCCGTAGAAGCAGGGCCACTTGATGGGCGGGGACGAGATCCGGATGTGGATCTCCGCAGCACCGGCTTCGCGAAGCATGCGCACCAAGGCGCGCTGCGTGTTGCCGCGCACGATCGAGTCATCCACCACGATCAGACGCTTGCCGGCCACAATCGAGCGCAGCGGGTTGAGTTTGAGTCGGATGCCCAGCTGCCGGATAGTGTCCGAGGGCTGGATGAAGGTGCGTCCCACGTAGGAGTTCTTGACCAGTCCGTGCCCGAACGGGATGCCGGAGGCCTCCGCGTAACCAATAGCCGCCGGGGTGCCGGATTCGGGGGTGGGCATGACCAGATCGGCCTCGACCGCGTGCTCTCGAGCCAACTGACGGCCCATTTCCACGCGGGACTCGTAGACCGAGCGGCCGTTGATGGTGGTGTCCGGGCGAGCCAGGTACACGTACTCGAAGACGCAGCCGGCGCGCTTGGGCTCGGCGAACTGGCGGGTACGCAGGCCGTTCTCGTCCACGGCGATGAACTCGCCGGGCTCGATCTCGCGCACCA
>JAKDKI010000453.1 GCA_030453435.1 Kocuria sp. | reverse complement strand
GTGCGCAGCCGCTGAGCGGACCAGCGGCGGGCCTGGAGCAACCGCTCCGAACTGTCGCGCAATGAAACCGCGAGGACCGGCTGCTTGATTCTCGCGGACGGATGAGCCATGAAAATCACGACCATGACCACGGACAAAACGGCAGAGACTCTCAAGACCGTTTGCGGACCGGCGGTGGTGGCGATCAGTCCGGTAATGGCTGCGCCCGTCACCACTGACATGGCCTCGCTCACGGACTCAGTGCGCATGGCCGTGGGCATCAGGTCCGCCCGTTTACGGTGTTCCAAGAGTGAGTTCCACCTGATTCGACACACCAGGCCCTGCGGCGCCAAGGACATTCCCGCGAGGAAAAACGGAAGAAACATGCTCAGACTGCCCACACCCGTGGGAGCCGAGTCGATAGGTGCCAGCGGCAGGAACCACATGACCAGGCCCTGCACCAGGGCCAAAACCACCATGCCCCATTGCCGCCACGGAACGTTGACAAAAAAGGTCATGAGAATTCCGCACAGGGCGCTTCCCAGGCACACTGCCGCGGAACTCAGTGCGGCCGGCCATGGGGAAGCGGTCTGCGTGGCCACCCAGGTGATCACGCCCAGGGGCGCCAGCACCTGCGGTAACCGGAGTGCGAGGTTGATCCATGTCAGCCCGTAACCGCCCAACCCGTTCAGCACCTTGACGTCCCTGATCAGCTCCGGTGCTGATTTGGACGTGACGGGCGTGGGCGCTGGTACTGAAGAACTCACGCGATCAGCCTACGCGTTCGTTTCCAGACCGGTCACAACGCGCAAGTGTGACCCCTTGGGGGTCTTGGTCACGACCAGTTGCGTGCCGATGCGTTGTTTCATCTCGGCCACGTGTGACACCAATCCGATCACCCGTCCGTTCTGTCGTAGACCGTCGATCGTCTCGAGCACTTGTTCCAGGGTGTCCTCGTCCAGAGAACCGAAGCCTTCATCCACGAACAATGTGTCCATGTCCTGGCCACCGGCTGCCGCCCGTACGACATCTGCGAGTGCCAGGGCCAAGGCCAGCGACGTGAAGAAGGATTCCCCGCCCGACAATGTTTCCGTGCCGCGTCTGTTTCCTGTCCAGGAGTCGTCGACTTCCAGGCCGAGCCCCGCTTTACCACTACCCCGTGCCTGATCGGTGTGGATCAGGCTGAAACGCCCCGATGACATCCGCTGGAGGTGTTCGGAAGCAACCGCGGCCACGTGTTCGAGTTTCGCGGCCAGGACGAACGAAGTCAGAGTCATTCGCAAACTGTTGTCAGCGGTCAACCCGTTTGCCACCGCAGAGAGGCCTGTGATTCGTTCGGACTTCTCTCGGGCACGGGCGAGCGACTCGTCTCGCTCTCCCCCGGTTCGGGACAAATCGTTGGCTGAGCGCTCCAACGTGGCAAGGGTTCCCGACGCCGCAGTGATGCGGTCCCGTTGCGCGGCCAAGTTCTCACCGACTTCTCTGGCCTCCGCAACGGATTCCGTGGTGGCCCCGGCGCGTTCCGTGGACGACAACTGAGCTGTCGCCGTCATAACATCCGTAGCGAGTTCGGCCGTGACCTTGCCAAGCCGTTCTCGGTAGTCGATCAGCCATGTCTCGATCTGTTGCGCCTGAGTTTGTTCCAACCGTGCGGCACGGACCTCGTCGGAGTTGTCGAACGGCGAGTCCACGAGTTCTGCTTCCAAGGTGTTGCGCGCATACTCGAGTTCCTGATTCGCGTGATCCAAGCGCCGCTGGGCGACTTCCATGGTCGACACCGCGGTCACCAGGTCCTGGGCCGCACCGATACGCTGCCGGACCGATTCGAAGCCGAACAGTTCGCGGTTCAAACGTTCGCGTGCCTGGTCCAATTGCGTGGTCAACGCGGCATGACGTGTCTGGTCCCGTTCGGATTGCAGCTCGATCTGGCGCTGCGTTTCACGGCAGTCGTCGATCTTCCGATTCAGGTCCGCCAGCTCTTGCTCGGAGGTTTTGAGTTGCTCGAGGTGCTCGTCCAGTTCCTGGACAGCCACCTGGCTCGTGCTGGCGGTCTCCCGGGCGGCCGTCATGTCTTCAAGGGCGCCCGCTCCGAGTGCCTGAGCGGCG
>JAKDKI010000104.1 GCA_030453435.1 Kocuria sp. | reverse complement strand
GTCGTCTTCGCGCCACGGACGGTACTCGATGCTCATGCGGTCCTTACTTCTCGAGTCGCTCGGTGAGGTACTGGCTCACGCGGTCCAGGCCCACGCGCTCCTGCGTCATTTCGTCGCGGGAACGGATGGTCACGGCCTGGTCCTCGAGGGTGTCGAAGTCCACAGTCACGCAGAACGGCGTGCCGATTTCGTCCTGGCGGCGGTAACGACGGCCGATGGCACCGGCGTCGTCGTAGTCGATGTTCCAGCGGCGGCGCAGCTCGGCATCCAGGTTCTGAGCGACCGGCTTGAGGTCATCCTTCTTGGACAGCGGCAGCACGGCGGCCTTGACCGGCGCCAGGCGCGGATCGAGCTTGAGCACGGTGCGCTTGTCCACCCCGCCCTTGGTGTTGGGGGCCTCGTCCTCGACGTAGGCGTCCACCAGGAAGGCCATCATGGAGCGGGTCAGGCCGAAGGACGGCTCGATCACGTACGGGGTGTAACGCTCTCCCGAGGCCTGATCGAAGTACTGCATCTTGTCGCCGGAGTGCTCGGTGTGGTTGGACAGGTCGAAGTCCGTGCGATTAGCCACGCCCATAAGCTCGCCCCACTCGGATCCCTGGAAACCGAAGCGGTACTCGATGTCGATGGTGCCGTCCGAATAGTGCGCACGCTCATCGGCGGGCACGTCGAAGCGGCGCATGTTGTCCGGGTTCACTCCCAGATCCACGAACCAGTCCCAGCACGCTTCGACCCACTCGTCGAAATACTTGGAAGCCTCGTCCGGGTGGATGAAGTACTCGATCTCCATCTGCTCGAACTCGCGCGTGCGGAAAATGAAGTTGCCCGGGGTGATCTCGTTGCGGAACGCCTTACCGATCTGGCCGATACCGAACGGCGGCTTCTTGCGCGATGCATTGAGCACATTGAGGAAGTTCACGAAAATGCCCTGCGCGGTTTCGGGGCGCAGGTAGTGCTTGCCCTCTTCGTTGTCCACGGGGCCCAGGAAGGTCTTCATCAGACCGGAGAACTGCTGCGGCTCGGTCCACTTGCCATCCTGGCCGGTCTCCGGGTCCTTGACGTCCGCCAGGCCGTTAACCGGCGGGTGACCGTGCTTGGCCTCGTAGGCTTCGAGCAAGTGGTCCGCACGGTAACGCTTATGGGTGTGCAGCGACTCGACCAGCGGGTCGGTGAAGGTTTCCACGTGGCCGGAGGCTTCCCACACGGCCGAGGGCAGGATGATGGACGAGTCCAGGCCCACCATGTCAGCGCGGCCTCGCACGAAGGTCTGCCACCACTCGCGCTTGATGTTTTCCTTCAGCTCCGCGCCCAAGGGTCCGTAGTCCCACGCGGAGCGCGAACCGCCGTAAATTTCACCCGCCTGAAAGACAAAGCCTCGGCGCTTGGCCAGGGAAATGACATTGTCCAGGGTGGATTTAGCAGCCATGCGTTCTCACATCCGTTTCTCGCCCGACCGCTGGCTGCGGCCGCGCGCGTGGAATCTGTTGGGTGGTTCTTAAGGGCGCTGCTGACGACGACGCCGCGCGGCGGCTTTCGTGCGCTAGGCACCACAAACGAGACGTCCGAAATGACGTCTCGTTTCCAGGGTAGCCATTACGCGGAAAACTCGCCTAACTCGCGGGTTCGGAGCGAGTCGGACGAGTCTTCGGTGCGGTTGGCTTCGTGTCGATTAGACGAAGGCCGAGACGCCGGTCAACGCGCGGGACACGATGAGCGCGTTGATGTGGTAGCTGCCCTCGTAGGTGTAAATGGCCTCGAGGTCGCCCAGCACCTTGGAGATCTCGTAGTCGCTGAGTAGGCCGTTGCCGCCCAGCGCGTCACGAGCCAGCGACGCCGATTGGCGGCCCAGGCGCGTGGCCGTGGACTTGGCGATAGCTGCGTGCATCATCTCCAGCTCGCCGGTGTCCTGCAACCGCGCCATCTGGACCATCATGGCGGAACTTGCGGCCAGGTTACCGGCGATCTCGGCCATGGTCTGTTGGATCACTTGGAAGCTTGCGAGTGGCTTGCCGAACTGGATGCGTTCCAGTGAATAGTCCCGCAGGATGTCGAGAATGGCCTGCTGTGCGCCCACGGCCTGCCAACCGACCCATGCGCGGGAGTCCTTCAACAGTTCGTTGGCGGCGTCAAAGCTCATGGCGCCGGGTAGGAGAGCGGTGTGGGGCACACGGATCTCGTTGAGAACAATGTCCGCGTTCTGCATGATGCGCAGGCCCATTTTGTTGGCGATCTTCGTGGCTGTGTAACCGGGGTGGGAGGTGTCCACGGCGAAGCACTTGATCAGGCCGTCAGCGGTGTCACGGGCCCACACCAGGGCCACCGCTGCCACGGTACCGGCGCCGATCCAGCGCTTCTCACCCTGGATGACCCATTCGTCACCGTCCAACGTGGCGGTGGTGGCCAAACCGCCGGCGATGTCCGAACCGTGGGTGGGTTCGGTCAGGCAGAAAGCGCCCAACTGCGTGAGTTCGGACAAACCGGGCAACCACTGGGCTTTCTGTTCCTCAGAACCCAGTTCAGCGATGGTGCCGACGATCAGCTCGTTATGAATGCCGATCAACGCGGACAGTGAAACATCCGCGCGAGCGATCTGCGAGTGCACGAGGCCCTGGAACAGACGCGACGAACCGTCCAGGAACAACTTGCCCAATCCGAGTTCGGCGAGCGCGGGCAGCAGCTCGGTGGGGAGGTGCTCACGGTTCCACGGGTCGATGGACTGCTTACGCACGTGGGTCTGCAAGTGTTCCTTGATCATGCCGAGGCGCTCGTGTTCGGCGGGATCGAGCAGGGACTCTACGTGCAGGAGGTCGACATCCGGCAGAAGGCCTTGGGGTCCATCACCGGGGTTGGAGAGGGTCGCGCTGGTCATGATCGTGGTCCTCAAATTTCTCGGTATTCCGATTGTGGTCTTTCCAACTATAGGCCTTCCAAGTATATTTGTGGTGTCGTGAGTCACACTTTTTGCCAACGGACATCTCAGAGCCCTTGCTGCCACCCGGTGAGCACGGCACGTCAGGATCACGACCGAATTATCTAGGAGGCCCCGAAAGCCATGACCGTGACGAACGAATTCCGCACTGCCCGTGACCACCTGGTGTCGCTCCAACAGGACTGGGAGCGTGCCCGCGAGGAATTTGTATGGCCTCGCTTCGAGCACTTCAATTTCGGTTTCGACTGGTTTGACCAGGTCGCTACTTCCCCCGAGCGCAAGGACCAGGATGCGCTGATCGTTCTCGAGGAGGACGGCTCAGAGTTGCGCCGGACCTTCGGCGAACTCAGCCGTGATTCCAACAAGGTGGCCAACTGGCTGCGAGAACAGGGTGTGCAGCGCGGTGACCGCGTCATTCTCATGCTCAACAATCAGGTTGAGCTGTGGGAGTCGATGCTGGCGTGCATCAAGCTCGAGGCCGTCATGGTTCCCACCACTACGCAAATGGGACCGGCGGATCTCGAGGACCGCGTGACCCGGGCCGAAGCCAAGTGGGCAATCGTCGGCATGCAGGACGCGCCTAAGTTCGCGCCGGTGGACGGCGATTACACCGTGATCTATGTGCCCGGCGTCTACACCCCGGCGGAGCAGATCAATAACCCGGATGCCGGTGGCCGCAAAGTCATCAACTACAACGATGCCTACGATGCCTCGCCCGAATTGAGCCAGGACTCCCCCACCGGCGCGGACGAGACCCTACTGCTCTACTTCACCTCCGGCACCACGTCCAAGCCCAAGCTTGTGGAGCACACCCACACCTCGTACCCCGTGGGACACCTCTCCACCATGTACTGGATCGGGCTGGAACCGGGCGACATCCACTTGAATGTGGCCTCCCCGGGGTGGGCCAAGCACGCGTGGTCCAATTTCTTCGCACCCTGGATCGCGGAGGCCACGATCTTCGTGTACAACTTCCGCAAGTTTGACGCCGCCGCGCTCATGGACGTCATGGACAAGATCGGTGTGACCAGTCTGTGTGCCCCGCCCACGGTGTGGCGCATGTTGATCAAGGCAGATCTGAGCCTGCTGCAGACCGCACCCCAGAAGACCGTATCTGCTGGTGAGCCCCTCAACGCCGAGGTCATCGAGCAGGTCAACCGCGCCTGGGGATGCACGATCCGCGATGGATTCGGCCAGACCGAGTCTTCCCTGCAGGTAGCCAACACCCCGGGTCGTCGAATCGTGATCGGCTCCATGGGTGTACCCCTTCCCGGCTTCGACGTGGTGCTGATCGACCCGATGACCGACGAGGAAGCGGACGAGGGCGAATTGTGCCTGCGCCTGGATCCCCGCCCGGTGGGGCTGATGCGCGGTTACTACGGTGACAAGGCCAAGACGGACGACGTGTTCCGTAACGGCCTCTACCACACCGGTGATGTGGTCTCCCGAGACGAGAACGGCATCTTCACCTACGTGGGCCGCGCGGACGACGTTTTCAAGTCCAGCGACTACAAGGTCTCACCGTTTGAGCTGGAGTCGGTGCTGGTCGAGCACCCGGCGGTCATGGAAGCCGCCATCGTTCCCACTCCGGACGAGCTACGTTTGGCCATCCCCAAGGCCTTCGTGACGCTGAGCTCCGGGTACGAGCCCACTTCTGAGACGGCCACGGAGATCCTGCAGTTCTGCCTGAGCAAGTTGCCGCCGTACAAGCGGATCCGCCGCATCGAATTCCTGGAACTGCCCAAGACCATTTCGGGCAAGATTCGTCGCGTGGAACTACGCAAGGCGGAGGAGCAGCGCTCCGAATCGGGTGAGGCACCCGAGGGTTACGGCACGGAATTCCACGAAGAAGACCTCTCGCTCAAGCGATAGGACATATTGAACGGCCGGTGGTGCACATGCATTACCGGCCGTTGTTACTCCCCAGTCGCAGTCCCCCACCCTCCGGAATAGAATGGTCCAATGTCCAATAGTCGTACGCTCACGAAAGACCCGATTACCGAGGCCCAGCGCAACTGGGTTCGCAATGGCTGGGAAGAGGCCTCGGGTCCCATGGCCGCTGTCACGGCGATCATGCGTGTCCAGCAGATCCTGCTGGCCGAGGCAGAGCAGGTGCTCAAACCATTCAAATTGACCTTTGCTCGTTATGAGCTGATTGCACTGCTCAGCTTCACCCGCGAGCAGCAAATGCTCATGAAGCGGGCCAGCGCTCTGCTCCAGGTTCACCCCACCTCGGTGACCAACGCCGTGGACCGGCTGGAGGATGCCGGGCTGGTCAAGCGCGAACCCCTCAAGACGGACCGCCGTGCCATGACCATAGTCCTGACCGCGAAGGGAAAGAAGATCGCGGCAGAGGCCACCGAGGCTCTAAACGAGGAGCTGTTCCTGCAGACTGGATTCGAGCCTGACGAGGTGGACTCGTTGATCCGCATCCTCAGCCGGTTCCGCGCTCGTGCCGGCGACTTCGAGGAGGCCTCCGGCACCTGAGTCATCCGACCTGGAGAGCATTCAAAAAGCCGGATAAAAGTGTGATCAAAAGCTCGGGCCCCGTCTCCACAACTGTGGAGGCGGGGCCCGAGCTTTGTGCGGATACTACTTCTTGTCGCCGCTGTCCTCACGGATGGTGTTGATGATGCCGGAGAAGTCCTGACGGGCTCCCTCACCCTCGGAGAACTTCTGGTAGATCTCCGCGGCCAACTGACCCATCTGGGCGGACACACCGTTCTCCTCAATCGCGGTCACCGCCAGGTTGAGGTCCTTGGACATCAGCGCACCACCGAAACCAGGCTGGTAGTCGTTGTTCGCCGGGCTCGTAGGCACGGGTCCGGGCACCGGGCAGTTGGTGGTCAAAGCCCAGCACTGACCGGAAGCTTTGGAGACCACGTCGTACATGGCCTGGTGTTCAAGTCCAAGCTTTTCGGCCAGCACAAAGGCCTCGCTGACTGCCACCATGGAGATCCCCAGGATCATGTTGTTGCAGATCTTGGCGGCCTGCCCCATACCGTTCTCGCCGCAGTGCACGATCCGTGCGCCCATGATGTCCAGAAGGGGATAAATCTCCTGGTAGACATCGTCCGGTGCGCCCACCATGAACGCGAGGGTTCCGGCTTGGGCACCGACCACTCCGCCGGAGACCGGGGCCTCGGCCGCTTTGAAACCGGCTTCTTTGGCCAGGTTGGCCACCTCTTGAGCTTCGGAGATGTTGATAGTCGAGCAATCCAGGAAGGTGGCACCCGCCGGTGCCGCCGCGAGAAGGCCCTCGGCGCCGTCGGCCCCGGTATAGGCATCCTTGACGTGCTGGCCTGACGGGAACATGGTGATGATCACCTGTGCATCCCGCACGGCCTCCTGAGGGCTCTCCGCCACGGTGATGCCGTTCTCACGAGCGACGTCGAGCGCGGCCGGAACCACGTCGAATCCCGTGACGGGGACACCCGCTTGCACCAAATTCACGGCCATGGGTCCACCCATGTGACCGAGCCCCAGGAAGGCAACGCGCGGCTGGGTGTCTGTCGGTGAAGTGTTCATGACTCTCCTTCGAGTTCAGAAATCGGGGATCCGCGCGGGTCAGCTGCCCTCGGGCATCACAAAGCTGGCGCCCTCCTTGGCCCCCGAGGGCCAGCGCGTGGTAACCGTCTTGGTCTTGGTGTAGAACTTCAACCCGTCCGTACCGTGCTGGTTGAGGTCGCCGAAACCGGAGGCCTTCCAACCGCCGAAGGTGTAGTACGCGATCGGCACCGGAATCGGCACGTTGACGCCCACCATGCCGACTTCCACCCGGGTGGTGAAGTCACGGGCGGTGTCACCGTCGCGGGTGAAGATGGCCACGCCATTGCCGTACTCGTGCTCGCTGGGCAGGCGAAGGGCTTCCTCGTAGTCAGCGGCGCGGGCGATGCAGAGCACCGGGCCGAAGATCTCTTCCTTGTAGATGCGCATGTCCGGGGTGACGCGATCGAACAGCGTGGCACCGACCCAGAAGCCGTTGGGGTGACCTTCGACAGTCGCGCCACGACCGTCGACCAGCAGCTCAGCCCCTTCGTCCACGCCGATACCGATGTAGTTCTCGATGCGCTCCTGAGCATCCTTACCAACCACGGGACCGAAGTCGGAGGACTCCTCCAGCGAGGGACCCAAGGTGAGCTTGTCGATGCGTTCGCGCAGCAGCTCCACCAGCTTGTCCGCAGTCGCTTCACCCACGGGGACGGCCACGGAAATGGCCATGCAGCGTTCGCCGGCGGAGCCGTAGGCGGCACCCATGAGGGCATCCGCGGCCTGCTCCAGATCCGCATCCGGCATGATCACCATGTGGTTCTTGGCGCCACCGAAGCACTGCGCCCGCTTGTTGTGCTTGGCCGCGTCCAGGTAAATGGACTGCGCGATCGGGGTCGAGCCCACGAAGCCCACGGCCTTCACGCGGGGATCCTGAATCAGGGTGTCCACGGCGGTCTTGTCGCCGTGGATCACGTTCAGGGTGCCCTCGGGCATGCCGGCCTCGAGAGCCAGTTCGGCCAGGCGAACGGGCACGGATGGGTCACGCTCGGAGGGCTTGAGGACAAAGG
>JAKDKI010000103.1 GCA_030453435.1 Kocuria sp. | reverse complement strand
TGGACCGGTGGTTCCGGTTGTTCGACAACCACAAGTACGCGCACATCGATCCCGCGCAGGAACAGCCGGAGCTTACTCGGCTGATCGAGGTCGACCCCGAGGAGCCATTCGTGCTGCATCCCGGCGAGTTCGTCCTGGGTGCCACGTACGAGAAAGTCACGCTCCCGGACGACGTAGCCGCGAGACTCGAGGGCAAATCCTCCCTGGGTCGGCTGGGCCTTCTCACGCACTCCACCGCCGGGTTCATCGACCCCGGTTTCTCCGGTCACGTCACGCTGGAGCTGTCCAACATGGCCACGCTCCCCATCAAACTGTGGCCCGGTTCCAAGGTGGGGCAGCTGTGCTTCTTCCAGCTGTCCTCCGCAGCGGAGCACCCTTACGGCAGTGGTACCTACGGCAACCGGTACCAGGGTCAACGTGGCCCCACGGCGTCGCGGAGCCACCTGAACTTCCATCGGTCACCCATCGAATAGCCCCCGCAAAACGCTGATTCGCATATCAACGTCGCATATGTCTTCAAGGGCATATGCGGCTTTCTTGCGTGACTAGGCCTGAACGGTCGTGAATCCCTTGGGCGGTTTGGGAGTGAAGAGCAGCAGGAGCAGTCCCACGCCCACCACACTCAGGATGCCCAGGATGCCCCAGATCTGGGCACCGAGAGCGGTCACGAAAATGCCGAACATCATGGGAGCCAGAAAGCTGACCGCGCGGCCGGTGGTTGCATACAGCCCGAAGATCTCGCCCTCTCGACCCGGCGGGGACAACCGGCCGAGATAGGTTCGCGACGCTGCCTGGGCGGGACCCACGAAAAGGCAGAGCGCCAGACCACACACCCAGAATGCGGTGGAACCTTCCCAGAACAACAAGACGGAACCAGCGACCATGATCCCGAGCAACGACACGATGATCACGGCGCGGGGGCCCGCGGCGTCGTCGAATTTGCCGCCCACGATCGCGCCGAGCGCGGCGGCGATATTGGCGACCACCGCGAAAATGATGACCTCGGACATCGAGAAACCAAAGGTGCCGGCGGCAAGCACACCACCGAACGTAAAGATGCCGGCCAGGCCGTCGCGGAAGATTGCGGAGGACAGCAGGAAGTACACGGTGGCGGGGGAGCGGCGCCAGACGCGCGCGATAGTTCTGAAGAGCTCGACGTAGGACGCCAAGATGCCGCGAGGCTTGGTGGGTGCTGCGACGTCGTCGGCCGTCTTGAGAGGGCGGTAAGGCATGGAACGGGCGCGCACCATCAGGGGTAACGAGAATGCGAGAACCCACGCAGCGCTGAACAGGGCCACGGCGCGGTAGTTGAGAGCGTCGTCCGTTGCGATGCCCAGGAACCCGGGTTGGACGAAACCGAACAACACGAACGCCAATGCCACGATGCCGCCCAGGTAACCGGCACCCCAACCCCAACCGGAGACTGCACCGATTTTCTGCGGGCCGGCGAGACCGGGAAGCATGGCGTTGTAGCTGACCTGCGCAAATTCGGTCACGATGCTGGCGATCGCGATCATGGCCACACCGAACACCAGGAAAGACGGTTCGGGGCGTGCGAAGAAGGCCAGGCCCGTGAACAGGGCCAGCAAGATGGTGTTGACGTTGAGGAACCGCGCGCGGGAGCGGGGCTCGTCAGAACGTTGCCCCACGAGCGGTGCGGTCAGGGCGATGATCACGCCGGCCGCGGCCATCCCGACACTGAGCACGGTGGAAGTGTGCTCGGGGGAACCGAACGATGAGCTGGTGAGGTACACCGTGAACACGAACGTGAGCATGATCGCGCTGAAGGCAGACGTGCCCGTGTCCCATAAGCACCAGGCGAGAACCTGTGCGCGCGTCCCCACGGTTTCCCGGGCTTGAGTGTTCATGGCCCCACACTAGGGCCCATCGGTGACTCACGGGTGAAGACCGCTCGGGGTGTGGCGCGCGCCTTGCATGCACGGGTTCACCGAGAGGAAAAAGTGGACGTGTCATTTATGTACTTTGTTAGGCTGGACGGGAATATTCCGGCCCGTACGCCTGGGTAGAACCGTGCCTTTGTGGGGTCATGTCCATGCCGTTCGCGACCTCCAGAGAGGTTTAGGTTTCTATGCTCGCTGTGTTGCTCCTCCACGGCCTTGCAGCCCTGTGTGCACCAGCGATTCTCAAACGAACCGGGCGTTCGGGCTTCTACGCCGTGGCGCTCGTGCCCCTTGGATCACTGATCTGGCTGTTCACTCAGACCCCCCGCGTCTACGGCGGTGAATCGGGCGAGTGGCACAGCACCCTGGAATGGATCCCGCAGCTGGGGATCACCCTGTCCTTCCGCATGGACGCACTGGCCTACATGATGTGCCTGCTGATCCTGGGCGTGGGCGCATTGGTGCTGATGTATTGCGCCCGCTACTTCAAATCGGACGCTGACGGGATCGGCTCTTTCGCTGCCCAGCTCGTTGCGTTCGCGGGTGCGATGTTCGGTCTGGTCACCGCAGACGATCTGCTGGTGCTGTTCGTGTTCTGGGAAATCACCTCCGTCCTGTCCTTCCTGCTGATCAGTTATTCGCGCACCAAGCTCGCTGCCCGCCGTGCCGCTCTGCAAGCACTCGTGATCACCACCGCGGGCGGCCTGGCCATGCTCGTGGGCATGATCATGTTGGGCGAGTCTGCCGGCACCTACCGGGTTTCGGAAATCGTCGACGCCGCTCCGGACCTGATCGCGACATCTCCCACCCTCAATGCGGCCATCATCCTGATCCTGGCCGGTGCCATCTCCAAGTCCGCGTTGTTCCCCACGCACTTCTGGCTGCCCGCAGCCATGGCCGCACCCACTCCGGTCTCCGCCTACCTGCACGCCGCCGCGATGGTCAAGGCCGGAATCTACTTGGTGGCGCGCTTCGCCCCCGGATTTGCCGCGACCGAGTGGTGGTTGCCGATCACCGTGTCCCTGGGCCTTGCGACCATGATCTTCGGCGGCTGGGTGGCTCTGCGTCAGTTCGACCTCAAACTCATCCTCGCCTACGGCACCGTGAGCCAGTTGGGTTTCATCACCGCGGTCATCAGCTTCGGTTCCGCGGACACGGCGATGGCCGGCATGGGCATGGTCATGGCCCACGGCCTGTTCAAGGCCACCCTCTTCCTATGCGTGGGCATCATCGACCACCAGGCCGGAACGCGTGACATCCGCCGCTTGTCCGGTGTGGGTCGCAGCGCTCCCAAACTGTTCATCGTGGCGCTCATTGGTGCCGCATCCATGGCGGGCGTCCCGCCGCTGTTCGGCTTCGTGTCCAAGGAAGCGGTGCTCACCGCCCTCGTGGACCACAGCGCTGACCCCCTGGGCATGATCATGCTGGTGGGCGTGGTCATCGGCTCCATTCTGACCTTTGCCTACAGCGCCCGCTTCATGTGGGGCGGTTTCGCCCGCAAGCCAGGACAGTTCTCAGAGCTGGACACAGCCGAAGACGGCCAGTCGGTCATCGGTGACTTCAAACCCGTTCCGTGGGGTTTCATCCTGGCTCCGGCTATTCTTGCGATCTTCACCGTGGTGTTCGGCCTGTACCCCAAGCCCATGGAAGCCGGCATCAAGCCCTACCAGGAGGAATTCTCCGACGCCGCCGATTCCGGTGTGCACCTGGTGCTGTGGCACGGCTTTACCGTGGCTCTCGGATTGTCCGCACTGATCATTGCGGTGGGCGCGGTGTTGTACTTCGCCCGCCGCCCCGTGGGTCAGTTCCAGGACAAGCTGCTCGAGTTCCCCACCGGTGACTTCGTGTACCGAAAGATCGTCAACGCACTGGACCTGGTGGCCGTGTGGGTCACCGGTCGCACCCAGCGTGGTTCGTTGAAGTTCTACCTGTCCGTCATCCTGGTCACCGCAATCGTGGTGCCCTTGGTTGCCCTGTTCTGGTACGAAACTCCGCCGCTGGCCGACACCCGCTACGCAGACTCACCGGGTCAGCTGGTCACAGGTATCGCCATGATCGTGGCAGCACTGTTGGTGCTCACAGCGGGTAAGCGGTTCTTGGCTGTGCTGCTGGTGTCCGTGACCGGTTATGGACTCGCGTTGATCTTCGCCCTGCAGGGCGCCCCGGACCTCGCGCTGACCCAGACGCTCGTGGAAACCATCATGCTGGTGGCTTTCGTGCTGGCGCTGCGCTCACTGCCCGGTCCACTGTGGAACCGCCGCCCCGCCGGCCGCAAGGCATTCCGGGTGATCTTCTCCGTGGTCTTCGGGCTGTTCATGATGGCACTGGCCGCGTTCTCCATGTCGTCCCGTTCGGCCGAGCGCATCTCCCTGGAGCTACCGCGCCTTGCCTACGAAGAGGGCGATGGCGCCAACGTGGTCAACGTGCTGCTGGTCGATATCCGCGCCTGGGACACCTTCGGTGAAATCACCGTGCTGGTGGTCGCGGCCACGGGTATCGCCTCGCTCATCTTCGTGAAGAGCCGTGGCGACAGGCTGCGCAGCGAACGTCACCAACTGAACACTTCCGAACTGAAGATGATCCGCACCATGAATGCCGCGGCTCATTCCCAGAACGTCAATACCGAGCAGTTGGACCTGGCGCGTCGTTTCACCTCGCGTCCGGACGCCGACCCGTTCATCCTGGCCGGCCGCACTCTCGCACCCGAACGACGATCCATCATCTTCGAAGTCGTGGCCAGATTGCTGTTCCACACCTTCATGATGGTGTCCATCTACCTGCTGATCGCCGGTCACAACGACCCCGGCGGAGGCTTCGCCGGTGGTCTCATGGCCGCGCTGGCGCTCACGCTGCGCTACCTGGCGGGCGGGCGCTACGAACTGGAACGCGCCACGCCGGTCAACGCCGGTTGGATGCTCGGTGCCGGCCTGGCCATCGCCTCGCTCTACGCGATCGTTCCCGTATTGTTCGGCGGCACCGTCATGCAGAGCTACACGTTCGAGTGGGACATGTTCCTGTTCGGTCACGTGAAGTTCGTGACCTCGGTGATCTTCGACATCGGCGTGTACTTGATCGTGATCGGCCTGGTGCTGGACATCCTGCGCTCGCTGGGCGGCCGCATCGACGAGCGCAAGGAACGTGAGGCCTTCGACGGCACCACCAAGAAGGGCGGCGGTTCACGCATCCGTGTGACACGCAGCGGTCCTTCCGTATCCGCGCACCGCGTGGAGGACTCCACCACGTCCACCGGTTCCGGTCCCTCCGGGCCCGGCGCTAACCCCACGGAGGTGCAGGGATGACTGTCAACCTGACATTGCTCGTGGTGATGGGCGTGCTGTATTCGGTGGGTGTGTACCTGCTGTTGGAACGCTCCATGACTCGCGTTCTGCTGGGCATCATGCTCCTGACCAACGGCACCAATTTGCTGATCCTGCACGCGGGCGGTGCCCCCGGATTCGCGCCGCTCTACAACAAGGACCTGGACGGGTCCGAGTACTCGGATCCCTTGCCGCAGGCGTTGATCCTCACCGCGATCGTGATTTCGCTGGCCACCACGGCGTTCATCCTGAGCATGATCTACCGCTCCTGGACCTTGGCCCGCCGCGACGAGATTCAGGACGACCTCGAAGACCGTCGCGTGGCCCAGCAGTCCGCCTACGACGCCGAGGACGACGACGCCCTGCCCCAGGACTCCTCCGAGTTCACCGATTCGGACAGTCAGCCCGTGCGCGCACGACACAACGAAGAGGAAGCCACTGAGTCCCCCGGACATCACCGAGCACAGCACCTGGCGGCGCCAACGTCCCCGGATTACATCGAGCACGCAGAGGGTCACCGTCATGAAGAACATGGGCCCGAAGACACCGGACGGGAGGATCGGTCATGAGCTATGACTTCGCACAGCTGGCTCCGCTGGCAGTAGTGATCCCGTTCCTGGGCGCCGCGATGAACATGTTGATCGTGCACCGGAACCGGCTGCAGCGCTTCGTGACGATCGGGGCCATGAGCCTGACTCTGGCGTTGAACGTGCTGATCATGATCACCGTGTGGAACCAGGGCCCGCAGGCCATTCACCTGGGTGAGTGGGCCGCGCCCTTCGGCATCGTGATGGTGGTCGACCAGCTGTCCGCGCTCATGCTGGTTGTCTCCGTGGCCGTCTCCCTCGCGGTGTTGATCTACGCAGCGGGTGAAGGCGTGGCCGACGGCGACGACGAGGGCCCCATCTCGATCTTCTACCCGACCTTCTTGATCCTGGTTGCCGGTGTCTCCAATGCATTCCTTGCGGGGGATCTGTTCAACCTGTACGTGGGCTTCGAGATCCTGCTCACCGCCTCCTACGTGCTGCTGACCATGGGCGGAACTGTGCAGCGTATCCGAGCGGGCGTCACCTACGTGGTGGTGTCAGTGATCTCGTCCGTGCTGTTCCTGATCTCGATCGGCATGATCTACGGCGCCACCGGCACCGTGAACATGGCGGACCTGTCCATGAAGTTGGCGGACCTGCCCCAGGGCACTCAGATGCAGTTGCACTTGATGCTGCTCATCGCCTTCGGGGTCAAGGCCGCGGTCTTCCCGCTGTCCTTCTGGCTGCCCGACTCCTACCCCACGGCCTCCGCCCCGGTGACCGCGGTGTTCGCGGGTCTGCTGACCAAGGTGGGCGTCTACTCCATCATTCGAACCGAGACTCTGTTGTTCCCCGGAACGCAGATCAACGAGCTGTTGATGTGGGTGGCCCTGCTCACCATGTTGGTGGGCATTCTGGGTGCGCTCGCGCAGATCGACATCAAACGTATGCTCTCGTTCACGTTGATTAGCCACATCGGGTACATGATCTTCGGTATCGCGGTGGGCACCGAGGAAGCCTTGGCTGCGGTGGTCTACTACATCGCCCACCACATCGTGATCCAAACCAGTTTGTTCCTGGTGGCCGGGTTGATCGAGCGGCGCGGTGGTTCCACCAACGTGGACCGACTGGCGGGCATGCTCAAGATTTCACCGCTGCTGGGCATCCTGTACATGATCCCGGCGCTCAACCTGGGCGGCATTCCACCGTTCTCCGGTTTCCTGGGCAAGGTGGGACTCCTGGAAGCGGGTGTGAGCCGCGGAACCGGACTGGACTACCTCCTGGTGGGGGTCAGCGTGTTCGTCTCCCTGCTGACCCTGCTGGCCCTGATCCGCGTGTGGATCCGCGTGTTCCTGCGCAGCGTTGACGACGCCGAGTACCCGGACCCTGTGCTCCGTTCGCGCACGATGGACGGCAAGCGGCCCCGGACCTCCGGTCCGGCCTCTCGCGATGAGTCGAGCACGTTCGCCGGCCGGGAAGCGGTGGTTCTCATGCCGAGCTTCATGGTGGGTGCCACCACCGCTCTGGTGGCCGTGGGTGTGGCCCTGACCGTCTTTGCCGGTCCGCTGTTCGACCTGGCGGATAACGCCTCGCAGAACCTGATCAACCCGGACCGTTACATCGAAGCCGTTTTCGCCCCGGTGGGCCAGGGCGGCGTGAGCGAGGAGGCACGATGAGTACTTCTCCCACACTGAAGCGTTCCCAGAGCACGTTCCGCGCCGACATCCCTCTGCTGTTGTGGTTGG
>JAKDKI010000452.1 GCA_030453435.1 Kocuria sp. | reverse complement strand
AGGAGAACCCGTGGTGGTGGTCGCTGCTCAAGGACGGCAAGAACAGCCCGCACGCAGAATCCTTCGACGTGGACTGGGCAGCCGGTCACGGCAAGATCCTGATTCCGGTGCTCGGCGACGGGGACGAGGACCTCTCCGCGCTGACCGTGGAAGACGACACTCTGCGCTACTACGAGAACGTCTACCCGATTGCGGAAGGCACCTACCGGGACGGAGACTCGGCGAAAGACGTCCACGCCAAGCAGAACTACGAGCTGGTGAATTGGCGCCGCGGGGACTCCGAGTTGAACTACCGCCGGTTCTTCACTGTCACCACGCTGGCCGGGGTGCGAGTGGAAGACCAGAGGGTCTTCGACGAATCCCACGCGGAAGTGCGCCGCTGGTTCGACGAGAAGCTCGTGGACGGGCTGCGCATCGACCACCCGGACGGCGTGCGCGACCCCGAGGACTACCTTGAGAAGCTCGCGGACGTCACCGGCGGCGCGTGGACCACGGTTGAAAAAATCCTGGAACCAGGGGAGTCGCTGCCGCAGCAGTGGAAAACTGCGGGCACCACGGGCTATGACTCGCTGGGCTGGATCGACCGCGTGCTGACCAATCCCGAGGGGCATTACGAGCTGGCCTCCTTGGACACCAAGCTGCGCGAGGGCGATCCCGTGCGCTGGGAAGAACTGATCCACGACACCAAGCGCCGTATGGCAGACGTGGGTCTGTCCGCCGAGGTGCGCCGACTGGTGCGCGACCTTCCCGAGGATTTCGGGCATTCGGATGAGCAGGCCTACGATGGTCTGTCGGAAATCTTGGCAAACTTCCCGGTCTACCGCACGTACTTGCCGTTCGGCGTCGACTACCAGCGCGAGGCCGTGACCGCAGCGAAGCAGGCCCGCCCGGAACTAAGCGCCGTGATCGACGATCTGGCCGCTGTATTGGGTGACGCAGCGACGTCGGCGGAAGAATTGACCGAGGTTGCGAAGCGTTTCCAGCAGACCTCCGGAATGGTCATGGCCAAGGGTGTGGAGGACACCGCGTTCTATCGGTTCACCAAGCTGACATCTCTCACGGAAGTGGGCGGTGATCCGTCCGTGTTCTCCCTGACCCCGGCCGAATTCCACGAGCTGGCCGTTGAGCGGCAGCGGGAGTCCCCGGACACCATGAACGCCCTGACCACGCACGACACCAAACGTTCGGCCTCGGTTCGTGCCCGCATCACGGTGCTGTCCGAATCGGCCAAGGCGTGGTCCGAGGTATTGGCCACGTTGTTCCCCCGCGCTCGTGAGGCTGGCATTTCCATCACTGACGGCCCGGCCATCAACCTGGTTCTGCAGGCCATCGTGGGGGCGTGGCCGCTCGAACGTGATCGCGCGGTCGATTACGCCATGAAGGCAGTGCGTGAAGCTTCCGTGTCCACGGCGTGGGTGGACGGAGACGAGGAGTTCGAAGAGGAGCTGACCCGCTTCATCGACTTCGTGTTCACCAACCCCCGGGCCCGCGGCATTGTGGAGGGTTTCGTGGAACGCGCCACGGCACCGGGCTGGTCCAACGGCATGGCCGCGACCGCCTTGCAATTGACACTGCCGGGTGTGCCGGACGTGTACCAGGGGCAGGAACTCTGGGAGCCGTCCCTGGTGGACCCGGACAACCGCCGCCCCGTGGACTTCGAAGTTCGCGATGAACTGCTGACCACTTTGGACTCGGGCCTTCCCGGCACCGACAGCGGCTCGCCATCGGTGGACGAAACCGGTGCCGCCCGCATGCTGCTGACCTCCCGGGCACTGCGATTGCGCCGTGAGCACCCGGAACTGTTCACCAGTTATGAACCGCTCGAGTTCACCGGCGCGCTGGCCGAGCACGCCCTGGGCTTCGACCGCGGAGGTGCGGCCACCGTGGTCACGCGCTTCCCCGTGGGGCTGGCCAAGGCCGGCGGTTGGACGGACGAAACCGTCAACCTGAGCGACGGCGAGTGGGAAGACATCCTGACCCGCCGCACCTTCACCTCCACCGGCAGCGTTCAGCTCGCCGAACTTCTCGACACCTACCCCGTGGCGTTGCTGCGCCGAAAGGACCGCTGAGCATGACCAACGATCATCGTTT
>JAKDKI010000102.1 GCA_030453435.1 Kocuria sp. | reverse complement strand
ACGTTGTCCTGGACAAGAAGTGGGGCGCCCCCACGATCACCAACGACGGCGTCACGATTGCTCGTGAAGTAGAGCTCGAGGATCCGTACGAGAACCTCGGCGCTCAGCTGGCCAAGGAAGTTGCCACCAAGACCAACGATGTTGCCGGTGACGGCACCACCACTGCGACCGTGCTGGCTCAGGCCCTGGTCAAGGAAGGTCTGCGCAATGTGGCCGCCGGTGCGGCACCCAGTGAGATCAAGCGTGGAATCGAAGCAGCCGTTGAGGCCGTTTCCCAGCGTCTGCTGGACAATGCACGCCCGGTCGAGGGTCAGGACGTGGCCCACGTGGCCGCGATTTCTGCTCAGTCCCCGGAGATCGGTGAGCTGATTGCTCGCGCGTTCGAGACCGTGGGAACCGACGGCGTCATCACCATCGAAGACGGCTCCTCCACCGAGGTCGAGCTGGACGTGACCGAGGGTATGCAGTTCGACAAGGGCTACCTCTCGCCGTCCTTCATCACCGACCAGGAGCGCCAGGAAGCCGTCCTCGAAGACAGCTTGATCCTGCTCTACCAGGGCAAGATCTCCTCCGTGCAGGACCTCATGCCGGTGCTGGAGAAGGTGCTGCAGGCCAAGAAGCCGCTGACGATCATCGCGGAGGACGTGGAGGGCGAGGCCCTGTCCACCCTGGTGGTCAACAAGCTGCGCGGCACCCTGGATGTCGTCGCCCTGAAGGCACCCGGTTTCGGTGACCGCCGCAAGGCGATCATGCAGGACCTGGCCGTGCTGACCAACGGCACCGTGATCACTCCCGAGTTGGGCATCTCGCTGGACAGCGTGGACCTGACCCAGTTGGGCACCGCGCGTCGAGTGACGGTCACTAAGGGCCTCACGACCGTGGTCGACGGCGGCGGCTCGGCAGAGCAGGTGGCCGACCGCGTAGCCGAGATCAAGGCCGAGGTTGAGCGCACCGATTCCGAGTGGGATCGCGAAAAGCTCCAGGAACGGCTTGCTCGCTTGGCCGGCGGCATTTCCGTGATCAAGGTTGGCGCTGCCACCGAGGTCGAGCAGAAGGAACGCAAGCACCGCATCGAGGACGCCGTTTCCTCCACCCGGGCCGCTCTCGAAGAGGGCATCGTGGCCGGTGGCGGTTCCGCACTGGTTCACGCGTCCAAGGCGCTCGACGGCGCCGAGCTCGGTCTCGAGGGCGACGCCGCCACCGCCGTGGGTATCGTTCGCCGCGCATTGGTTCAGCCCCTGCGCTGGATCGCCGAGAACGCTGGACAGGATGGCTACGTGGTGGCCTCCCGTGTCGCGGACCTCGAACCGGGCCACGGCTACAACGCTGTGACCGACGAGTACGAGAACCTGGTCTCGGCCGGCATCATCGACCCGGTCAAGGTCACCCGTTCCGCTCTGCAGAACGCGGCATCCATTGCCGCCCTGGTGCTCACCACCGAAACCCTGGTGGCCGAGAAGAAGAACGAGGATGAGGACCAGCACCAGCACTGACCTGCTGTGATGAAGTCCACGCTGACCGGCGGCTCGCCCAACATCACGGGGTGGGCCGCCGGTTTTTCTGTGCTTCCACCCGGAACCTGTCACCACAAGCGGTGACGACTCACGGGGTACCGATTCCGCGCGGTCACGCGCGAGGGTTAAGGTGGCAACCATGCCCGAAACCACTGCCACTCGGTCGAACGCGACCGACGTCCGACCCGACGTCGTCTCGCGCTATTCCGGTTTCCGAAAAGAAGTCCAGGGCCTGCGCGCCGTAGCGGTGTTGCTCGTGGTGATTTACCACGTGTTCCTGGGCCGGGTTTCGGGCGGCGTGGACATCTTCTTGCTGATCTCCGCGTTCTTCATGACGCTCTCCTTTGTCCGCAAGATCGAGAGCGGGCGTCCGCTGGCCATCGGCCGGTACTGGCTGCACACGTTCAAACGGCTTCTCCCACTGGCCACCGTGGTGATCCTGGTGACCATCGGGCTGCTCACGGAGTTCCCCGAGTCATCGATCGCGCAGTTCCGCTGGGAAGCGCTGGCCTCCGTGTTCTACGTGGAGAACTGGGCGCTCGCGGCGGCGTCGGTGGATTATTACGCGGCAGACCACTCCACGGCCTCGCCCTTCCAACACTTCTGGTCGCTGTCGGTGCAGGGTCAGGTCTTCCTGTTGTGGCCGTTGATCTTCGGGTTCGCTTGGCTGGTTCGACGCCGCACGCGCATCAGTTCCGTGCCGATTCTGGCCGGGTGCTTCGCGCTGATTTTTGTCGCGTCCATGACGTATTCGGTGATCACCACCGAAACGCAGCAGGCCTTCGCCTACTTCGATACGCGCGCCCGATTGTGGGAGTTCGCGCTGGGCTCGTTGATCGCCTTGGCAATTCCCTACCTCAACCCGCCGCGTGTCATCCGCATCATCCTTGGCTGGGTCGGCATCGTGAGCATGGTGTTGGTGGGGGTCCTGGTGGACGTCCAGGGCGCATTCCCGGGGTGGATCGCGCTGTGGCCCCTCCTGTCCGCGGCCGCAATCATCGTGGCCGGTAACACCGAGTCCCCGTTCGGGTTCGACCGGTTCTTGTCCTGGTGGCCGACGGTCAAACTGGGCGACGCCGCCTACGCGCTGTACCTGGTGCACTGGCCGTTGCTGATCACGTACCTGGTCATGATGGATCGACCGTGGGCAGGGCCACGTTCCGGCGTGGCCATCGTGATCGTGTCCATCATCTTGGCCCTGGTACTCACGGCGTTCATCGAGGACCCGATCAAGGCGTGGAAGTGGCCCGAAAGAGCCAAGCGTCGGCTCGCGATCGTCATCGTTACGTGTCTTGCATTGGTGTCGGCTGTCGTCCTTACCTGGACCGGCGTTGATTCCTATCGCACCGCACAGTTGGAGGCTGAAGCCGAACGTAACAATCCCGGTGCCATGTCGCTCATGGGTGACTACCAGCCGGACGCGGATCCGGAGGCCCCCACCTTGCCGCTGGCGTCGGACCTGGGGAACCAGTGGGTGGGCCTTCCCGAGGAATGCACGGGCATCTTCGAAGCGGACAACGCCACGGTGCAGGACTTCTGTCGTCAAACCGAAGACGTCCAGGACCCCACCAAGACCGTGGTGGTGGTCGGCAACTCTCACATGGAGCAGTACATGGGTGCGGTGATTCCCATTGCTGAGGAGGAGAACTGGCAAATGGTCTCCCTCCTGCAGCCGGGGTGCGGCCTGGGCCTTGAGGGCCAGTCCGATGTGTGCCGTGAAGGTAATCAGGCGGCTCTTGACTACGTGGAGAAGCTCAAGCCGGACGTCGTGCTGACCACGTCCACGCGCGGAGAACTCATGGACGGTAGCCAAGAGAACGTTATTGCCGGCTTGCCCGCCGTCATCGAGGATCTCACCGAGGAAGGCATTCGCGTGGTCGGCTTCCGTGATCATGCCCGCCTGGACTTCAACCCGTACACGTGTGTTGAGTCCAAGGGAGCCGACGATCCTTCGTGCACCGTGCCCGCGTCGCAGGTCCTCGCGCCCAGCAACCCGGCACAGGAACTGGAGTCGATCGAGAACTACCAGAACGTGGACCTCAACGATTTGATCTGCCCGGACGGCCAGTGCCGACCGGTCATCGGCAACGTGCACGTGTGGTTGGACTCCCACCACCTCACGTGGGATTACACGGAAACCATGACGCGTCCCGCTTACGACCGGCTCTACAACGCCATCGCTCAATAAGGCCGCAGTCCGGTTGAAGGTGGCCCATGGGCCGTACCACGAGTGACCGACGTTATGAGATGTCCTGACGGTCTTTGTCGATATACGGCGTTAGGGTGCTATCCGTGCTTGAGCAACGATCCCCCACCATGACCGCGCACACTCGAGAGGCCCAGCAGGCTGATCGGGTGGCGCTCTACTCGGGATACCGTCCCGAAGTCCAAGGTCTCAGGGCCGTAGCGGTGTTGCTCGTGGTGATCTACCACGTGTTCGTCGGTCGTGTTTCGGGTGGCGTGGACATCTTCCTGTTGATTTCCGCGTTCTTCATGACCCTCTCGTTCGTGCGCAAGATCGAGGGCGAGCGAAGACTCGATATTCCGCGATACTGGCTCCACACTTTCAGGCGATTGCTCCCATTGGCGTCAATCACCATCGTGGGAACGCTCATCCTGTTGGCCCTCTTCTATCCGGCCACAGCCATCAGTGATTTCCGATGGCAGGGACTCACCTCCGTGTTCTACGTGGAAAATTGGCAACTGGCGGCGGCGTCAGTGGATTACTACGCGACGGACCACTCCACGGCCTCACCGTTCCAGCATTTCTGGTCTCTGTCGGTGCAGGGGCAGGTCTTCCTGCTGTGGCCGTTGATTTTCGGCCTTGCTTGGCTGGTTCGACGTCGCACAGGCATCAGTTCGGTGCCGATCCTCGCGGCGTGTTTCGGGCTAATTTTTTCCGCGTCATTGGTGTTCTCCGTGATCACCACCGAGTCGCAGCAGGCTTTCGCTTACTTCGATACCCGAGCGCGGTTATGGGAGTTCGCCCTGGGGTCGTTGATCGCACTCGCGATCCCGTATCTCAACCCGCCGCAGGCCGTGCGCATCGTGCTCGGCTGGGTGGGCATCGTGAGCATGGTGTCCGTGGGCCTCCTGGTGGATGTGCAGGGGGCGTTCCCCGGCTGGATTGCCCTGTGGCCCCTTTTGTCCGCCGCAGCGATCGTGGTGGCTGGCAATACCGAGTCATCGGTGGGGTTAGACCGGCTTTTGTCCTGGGGGCCGATCGTCAAGCTCGGCGACTCTGCCTACGCCCTGTACCTCGTGCATTGGCCCCTGCTGATCACCTATCTCGTCATCCGGGACCGACCGGTGGCGGGGTGGCGCTCAGGAATCGCGCTGGTCGTGATTTCCGTGGTGTTGGCCATCATCATCACCCGCAAGGTGGAGGACCCCATTAGGCGGTGGCAATGGCCCCAGCTCAGCAGGTGGCGCTCGGGCATAGTCATTGCTTTGTGCGTGGTCCTGGTGGTGGTTCCCGTGATCTTCTGGATCCAGGCGGAAGCGGTACGCGCGCAGCGACTGGCGGACGAGTCCTGGGTCAACAATCCCGGCGCCGTCGCATTGGAACGGGGCTTCAGATATCAAGGCAACCCCGATGCGCCAGTGCTTCCGCTCGCGGAAGACCTGCCAACCAACGACGCGTGGATCGGTGAGAGCTGCCCGGATGACATTGGGCTGGACACCGCTTACGCGGAGGCCTGCCACGAAGTCGTGCCGAACGCTTCCCCGGAAAAGACTGTGCTTCTGATCGGTAACAGTCACACTCAGCACTGGCTTCCCGCATTGGAACCGATGGCCGAAGCAAACAACTGGCGGGTGATCATCTACAGCCAATTGGGTTGCTATTACACCGTGGAAGAGGAACAGCCCGCTGAATCGTGCAAGGGCTGGTTACGTGGTGCAGATCAGGCCGTGGACGTGATCGATCCGGATCTCATGTTCGTCCAGGGGAGCTTCACGAGCATCAACGATGAGCAGATGAAGCCTGGCTTCGAACAGCGCATGCGGCAGCTGGACGCCCGAGGCATCCCTGTGATGGGTATTCGCGATGTGCCTCGCTTCCCCGAACCGTTGGCGGACTGTGCCATAGAAAAGGGCCCGGACCAGCCTGAGTGCTACCGGAGCCACGCAATGCTGGGCACGCCGGACCCGCAGAAGACACTGGCCGAAGAGCTGCCGCATTTCGAATCGATCGACATGACGGACATGGTCTGCCCCGATGAGCAGTGCAGGCCCTCGGTGGGCAACGTCTTCGTGTACTTCGACGACGACCATCTCAGTGAGATGTACGCGCAGACCCTCGCACCGGAGTTCACCCGGCGGGCTGAGCAGGCGCTCTCCGCAGCCGGTGTTCGGTTGTGATGATCGGCGCACGGTCGCGGGTGGGGGAGTGTCAGAGCAGGGCCGTAGAATGACATGGAAACTACTTGGTGAAAGGGAGCTTTCGTGACCGATGCCGTGCCTACCGCACTCATGGACGACCCGTTCGGCTTGACCGGACTGACCTACGACGATGTCATGTTGCTACCCGGCAACACTGACGTGATTCCTTCCGAGGCTTCGACCAAGACCCGGCTTTCGCGCCGGATCAGCGTTGAAGCCCCCGTTCTTTCGGCTGCCATGGACACCGTGACCGAATCGGCCATGGCCATTTCATTGGCCCGGTTGGGCGGCATGGGTGTGATCCACCGCAACCTGTCCATTCAGGACCAGGCCGATCACGTGGATCGCGTCAAGCGCAGTGAGTCCGGGATGATCACCAAGCCCGTGACGGTGGGCCCTGAAGCCACACTGGCTGAGCTGGATCACCTGTGCGGCTACTACAAGGTCTCCGGTCTGCCCGTGGTGGACGAGAACCGGAAGCTGCTGGGTATCATCACCAACCGCGATACCCGCTACTTGCCGGAATCCGATTTTGCGACCCGCACGGTGCGCGAAGTCATGACCCCCATGCCGCTGGTGACCGGCAGCGTGGGGATGAGCAAGGACGAGGCCCACAAGCTGCTGGCCACCCACAAGATCGAGAAACTGCCCCTGGTGGATGAACAGGACCGGTTGACCGGCCTGATCACCGTCAAGGACTTCACCAAGGCGGAGCAGTACCCGCTGGCCACCAAGGACGACGAGGGCCGTTTGCGCGTGGGCGCGGCCGTTGGTTTCTTCGGCGACGGTTTTGAACGCGCCATGACTCTGGTCGACGCCGGCGTGGACGCGCTGTTCATCGACACGGCCAATGGACACTCGCAGGGCGTGCTGGACATGATTTCTCGTCTCAAGAACGAGTCCGCCGCCTCCCACGTGGACATCATCGGAGGCCAGGCCGCGACTCGCGCGGGTGCGCAGGCCATCGTGGACGCCGGTGCGGACGCCGTCAAGGTGGGCGTTGGGCCCGGTTCTATCTGTACTACCCGCGTGATTGCCGGTGTGGGTGTTCCGCAGATCACCGCGATCAACGAGGCCGCCAAGGCCACCATTCCGGCCGGGGTTCCGATGATCGCTGACGGCGGTCTGCAGTTCTCTGGTGACATCGGCAAAGCCCTGGTGGCCGGCGCAGACTCCGTGATGCTTGGCTCCTTGCTGGCCGGCTGTGACGAGTCCCCGGGAGAGCTCGTATTTGTGGCCGGCAAGCAGTACAAGGCCTACCGCGGAATGGGTTCGCTGGGTGCCATGCAGTCCCGGGGCAAGAACACCTCCTACTCCAAGGACCGCTACTTCCAGGCGGACGTCTCCGATGACGAGAAGCTGATCCCCGAGGGTATCGAGGGACAGGTGCCCTACCGCGGCCCGCTCGCCTCCGTGGTGCACCAGCTGGACGGCGGCCTGCGTCAGACCATGTTCTACGTGGGCGCTCACAACGTGGAGGAGCTCAAGATGAAGGGCCGGTTCGTGCGCATCACCCCGGCGGGGCTCAAAGAATCGCACCCGCACGACATCACCATGACCGTGGAATCGCCCAACTACAAGCGCTGATTCGCCCCT
>JAKDKI010000101.1 GCA_030453435.1 Kocuria sp. | reverse complement strand
TGAGTTCCACGCGCTTGGGGTCCACCATGACCAGGCGCACCTCGTCCGGGGTGGATCGCATCAGGATGGACACGATCATCGAGTTCACGAAGGAGGATTTACCGGCGCCGGTCGCACCGGCGACGAGCATGTGCGGCATCTTGGCCAGGTTGGCCACCACGAAACCGCCCTCGACGTCCTTGCCCACACCCATGACCATGGGGTGCTCGGAGGTCCGCGCGCGCTGCGAGCGCAAGACGTCGCCGAGGGCAACGGTCTCGCGGTCGGTGTTCGGGATCTCAATACCGATGGCTGACTTGCCGGGAATGGGCGACAGGATTCGGACATCGGCCGACGCCACTGCATAGGCGATGTTCTTGGACAGCGCCGTGACGCGCTCCACCTTGGTACCCGAGCCGAGTTCGATCTCGTAACGGGTCACGGTGGGGCCGCGGGAGAAACCGGTGACCTCGGCATCCACGTTGAACTGCTGCAACACGTTGGTCAGTGCCGCTACCACGCGGTCATTGGCTTCGGAGCGGTCCTTTGCGGGCGGGCCCTGCACCAAGTTTCCGGGATCGGGCAAGTTGTACGCCATGTCTCCGGCGAGCTGCAGCTGCTCGGAGCGTGCCGGAATGGGCGCCGACGGCGTGTGGGTCCGTGCGCTCTCGGGCTCGTCCACCTCGGCCAGCGCGGGGGCCTCCGAGGCCTCGGCAGTGTCGGCGGCGGGTTCCAGACCCTGTTGGCGCCGCAACTTGTCCGCGGCGATCTGGGACTTGGTGGGACGCTTCACACCCGGCCGCACGCTCGGGATGTCCTCCGTGTCCTGCACCTGGACACTCGCAGGGCCCGCAGCGTCCGAGGACGTGGAACCGGACGTGGCGGAGTCACCGTCGTCGGAAAGATCGAAGACGCGGGTGCTCGAAAAGCCCTCGGCGGCTTCGCGACGCTTGGCCTCGTCCACCACCGCGCGTTCGAATGCTTCGTCCCCGTTGTACGCATCCAGCTGCGCCTTTTCACGACGTCGCTCGGCGCGGGTCTGGCGCTTGCTGCGCTTCTTCTCCGGCCGGGCCGGATCGAGGTAGGAACGGTCGTGCTCGGGGTCCGAGATATCGGTGGGCCGGGGCTCGCCCTGCCCCATGAGCTTGTTGTAGCCATCTCGCAGGCGAGGCCCGATCTGGCCGATGGGGGTAGCTGTCATGACGAGCAAAGAGAGGAAAGCGAGAACGCCGAGGACGACGAGCGCACCCCAGTGGGTCACCAAGGCGGACAACGGATCAGCAGCCAAGAAGCCGACGAAACCACCGGCCTGCCAGATCGCTTCGAAACCCTGGTTGAGCTGGGGCTGCCCCCCGGCGATGTGGGCGATACCGGAGCCCGCAACCGTCAGCGCCAACAAACCGATCGCAATGCGATTGTTGGCCTGAGTTTCGGTGGGATGACGGAAAGCCCGCCATGCGAAGAACAGACAAAACGCAGGTAACACGAGCGCCATGAAACCAAAGGTGCCGCCCACGACCGCGTGTACCCAGGAGGCGGGCATGGAGATGAAAGTGGCATCCACTCCCCGGAGGTTCCACCATTCGACCGCCGCGATGAGTACGGCCAACACGAGCCACACGAGTGCTCCGCCGTCGCGGCGTTCATCGGGTGCCATGTCTGTGCGCACGGTACCGATCCGACGAACACCCGCGCCCACCACGTGGCCCAGGCCGGCCCACGCATTGACCATGGCACGGAGAAGACGGCTACCGGCCGAGGGTCCCTGTGGTGCGGACTTGGCCGAGGCCTTGGATGAGCTCTTGGTGGTGCCCTTGGACGAGCGGGACGAGGTCGAGGTTCGAGATGTTGACTTCGACGATCGCGGAGGGGAAGTTCGTGACGCCATATGTTCCAGAATACCCGGCCAATGCAAAGCCCGCCCCGACATCGAGTCGGGGCGGGCTTGCACGCTACTGGGCGGACGTGGCTTAGGCCTCGACCACCACGGGCACGATCATGGGCTTACGGCGCAGCTTGCGCGAAACCCACGAGCCGATGGTGCGGCGAACGACCTGTTGCAACTGGTGCGCAGAGTGGTTCTTACCGGACTCGCTCATGGCGTCTTCGAGGGCCGCAATGATCTTCGGGCGGATCTCGTTAAAGACTGTATCTTCCTCCGCCACACCGCGCGCGTGAATGTCCGGGCCGGACACGATCTTGCCGGTGTCGCGGTTGACCACGGTGACCACGGAGATGAAGCCTTCCTCCCCCAGGGTCATGCGGTCCTTGAGGTCCGCATCAGTGATCTCGCCAACGGAGGAGCCGTCCACGTAGATGAACCCGCATTCGACCTGACCGGTGATCTTGGACTTGCCGTTGTGCATGTCCACCACGGTGCCGTTTTCAGCGAGCAGCACATGGTCACCGGGGACACCGGTCTCCTGTGCCAGGGCACCGTTGGCGATCAGGTGGCGCACCTCACCGTGGACCGGCATGACGTACTCGGGTTCCACAATGTTGTAGCAGTACAGCAATTCGCCAGCGGCGGCGTGACCGGACACGTGCACCTTGGCGTTGCCCTTGTGCACCACGTCCGCGCCCAGACGCATCAGGCCGTTGATCACTCGGAACACCGAGTTCTCATTGCCCGGGATCAACGACGACGCCAGGATCACCGTGTCACCGGCGTTCACCTGGACCTTGTGGTCGCCGTTGGCCATGCGGGACAGAGCAGCCATGGGCTCGCCCTGGGAACCGGTGCACATGATCACAAGCTTGTCGTCCGGGTAGTCCGCGGCCTTCTTCTGGTCGATCAGCACGTTGGGCGGAACGTCCAGGTACCCGAGCTTGTCGGCGATCTCCATGTTGCGAATCATCGAGCGTCCCATGAGCGCGACCTTGCGACCGCTGGCCACAGCGGCGTCGAGCACCTGCTGCACGCGATGGACGTGGGATGAGAAGGACGCCACAATCACACGCTGGCGGGCCTTGGCGATGACGTCAGCGAGCACGGGGCCAATGGCCTTCTCGGTCGGGACGAAGCCCGGGACCTCGGCGTTGGTGGAGTCCGTCAGGAACAGATCAACACCCTCTTCGCCCAGGCGCGCGAAGTGCCGCAGGTCGGTGATGCGACCGTCCATAGGCAACTGGTCCATCTTGAAGTCGCCCGTGTGCAACACGGTGCCGGCCTTGGTCCGCAGGAACACGGCCAGCGCGTCCGGGATGGAGTGGTTGACGGCCACGAACTCGCACTCGAACTCGCCGAGTTTCTCCACCTGGCCCTCGCGCACAGCCAGGGTGAAGGGCTTGATGCGGTGCTCCTTCAGCTTGGCCTCGATCAGCGCAAGCGTGAGCTGGGAACCGACGATGGGGATGTCCGGGCGGCGCTTGAGCAGGTACGGAACAGCACCGATGTGGTCCTCGTGACCGTGCGTGAGCACGACCGCCACGATGTCATCCAGGCGGTCCTTGATGTTGTTGATGTCCGGCAGGATCAGATCCACACCGGGTTGAGTTTCTTCGGGGAACAGCACACCGCAGTCGACCACGAGCAACTGCCCGTTGATCTCGAACACGGTCATGTTCCGACCGACCTCGCCCAAACCGCCCAGCGGGATGACGCGCATGGTGTCTGCGGCCAACGCGGGAGGTTCGGACAGGTCAGTGTTGGTCCATCGGGTCATGTGACCTCTTTCGTCTTTAATTGTTCAAAGTGTCTGCCAGGACCGAAGCACTCAGATCCGCCCGGATCTGTTCGATTTCGGCCTGGGTGGGCGCCACGTGCGGCAGGCGCACGGTGTTGTTCGGCAGGCGCCCCTGCCAATTCAGAATGGTCTTCGCGGCCACTGCACCGGGCACGCGGGTCATGGCGGCGCGAACCACAGGAATCAACTCGTTGTTGACCTTGCGGGCCGTCTCGAGGTCACCGTTCAGAGCTGCGTCCACGAGGGTGCGGAAGCGCGGCGTGTCCAGGTGGGAGGTGACACCGACTAGTCCGGCCGCGCCCAGAGCGATCCATGGGAGGGTCAGTCCGTCGTCGCCGGAGTAGTACACGAGGTCCGTTTCGGCCATGACGTGGGCGGCCGCGTTGAAGTCAGCCTTGGCATCCTTGACGGCCACGAGGTTCTCGTGGGACGCCAGTGAAATCAAGGTTTCCGGGGCGATCGGCACACCCGAACGACCCGGAATGTCGTACATCATGATGGGCGTGTCCACGGAATCCGCCAACGAGCGGAAGTGCGCCTCGATACCGGCCTGCGTGGGCTTGCTGTAGTACGGAGTGACGATCAACAGACCGTCCATACCGATCTTCTGCGCTTCCAGGGACAGGTACCGCGAGTGCTCCGTGTCATTGGATCCGGTACCGGCGAGCAGGGGCACACGCCCGCCAACTGCGTCCTTGACGGTCCGGAAGACCGCGAGGTTCTCTTCGTCGGTCATGGTCGAGTACTCGCCGGTGGTGCCGCACACCACCAGTCCGTCACACCCGTCGTTGACCAACTCTTCCGCGAGATGCCCCGTGGTTTCGAGGTCCACCGTTCCGTCGTCCTTGAACGCGGTCACCATGGCGGTGAGCAGAGTTCCGAACATGGGAGCGGGGCGGTCGGGCTGAGTGGCTACGCTGCGATCGGTCATATCCCCAAGGTTACCGTGATCACCGCGCGAGCGCCGCCCCCGGGTCGGTGCCTCGGTACAACGCGATGGCGGTGCGCATGGCACCGCGGGCACGACGCCCGTCCGAACTTGCCGAGTAGGCCAGGCTCAATCGGTACCAACCGCGCCAATCCTCGGGATTCGCCTCGACCTCTTCGCGCACCGTGTGGAAGTGCTGGTCCGCGGCCTCACGGACATACCGGCCCGACGGCGTTTTGGGCAAGTTGTCCTCGGGGAGCCCGCCCTCCGCGGCGAGGGTCCGACCAAGTTTTTCGGTGCGTGCGCCAAAAATGATCTCGCGCACCATGGCCCACGTGCCTACGGCAGGGATCACGAGCATCGCGACCCCGAAACCCTTGACGATCCAACCGTCGGTGTTCAGCAGGAGCACTGCACGCTGGAATGAGAGCCCCAAGTAGAGGGCGAGGAGCGCGATCATGAGCGCCGCCAGGATCCGCCCCTTGGAACCAATTTCGAGCACGGTGAAGACCGCGGCGAACGCCAGCATGGCCATGATCCAGATCTTGGAACCCGTGGAGATGGGCAGGATCACCACGGTCAGCAGTGCCAGGACAATGACCGCTGCCACCCACCAACGCAGCGAACCGCGCTTCCCGGTATCTGGGCGTTCGGTCCCGAGTTCTCGGGCATCGGATTCTTGGTTACTCACAGGCCCAGATCCATGTAGCCGTCCAGTCCGTGAGTCAGCCCCGGGTGCTTGGCCACTTCGCGGACACCCAGTACCACTCCGGTCATGAAAGAGATCCGATCGAACGAATCGTGGCGGATCGTCAGCTGCTCCCCTGTGTTGCCCAGCAGGGTTTCTTGGTGGGCCACCAAACCGCGCATCCGGACGGAGTGCACGTGCACGCCGTCCACCACGGCACCGCGGGCGCCGTCGGGATCGGTCTGGGTCGCGTCCGGTGAGTCGGCCACGCCGGCCTCCCGGCGTGCCTTGCCGATCAACGACGCCGTGCGGGCGGCAGTTCCGGACGGCGCGTCCAGCTTGTCGGGGTGATGCAGTTCTACGACCTCCACGGACTCGAAGAACGCAGCTGCCGCCTCCGAGAACTTCATGGCCAGAACCGCGCCCACTGCGAAGTTCGGAGCGATCAGGACACCCACTTCGGGGTGCTCGGCCAGCTGAGACTCGAGGTCCGCAAGCGCCTGAGCATCCCACCCCGTGGTACCCACAACCGCGTGGATACCGTGATCGATTGCGAAGCGCACGTTATCGCGTGTGGATTCCGGAACGGTCAGGTCAATCATGACCTGCGCGCCCGAGTCGACGAGGGTCAGGAAATCATCTCCGCGCCCCAGGGCGGCAACCAGTTCCAGGCCGGGAGCACGCTCCACCGCGGCCACCGCTTCGGAGCCCATGCGTCCCCGGTGGCCGAGCACGGCAACCTTGATGGTGTTGTTCGATTCAGTCATCTCAACCACTCCTTAGTTCTGGGTCGGCAAGTTCTCGGTCCGGACCTGAGGCCCCACCACGGTTTGCACGGAGGATGCGGCCGAAAGTTCCGCTGCCAATGTCTGCACGTCCTGGGACGTCACAGCGCGAATCCGGTCCAGAGACTCGTCCACGTCCATGTACACACCGGTCTTCAGCTCAGCTGAGCCCAGCCGGGACATCCTTGAACCAGTGTCCTCCAGTGCCAACACAGTGGCACCGCTGAGCTGGCCCTCGATCTTCCCAAGTTCCTTGGTAGTCATTCCGTCCTGAGCCAGACGGTCCAGCTCGTCGCGCATGAGTTGCGCCACCTGGTCCACGCGGTCCATCGTGCATCCCGCGTACATGCCGAAATACCCTGCGTCCGAGTACGCTCCGGAGAACGAGAATGTCGAATAGGCCAGGCCCTTCTGTTCACGGATGGTGTGGAACAGCCTGGATGACATACCACCACCCAGGGCCGCGTTGAGGACGGTCATGGTGAACCGTCGATCGTCTCCTACGCGCAGAGCCGGTCCGCCCAGCACCACGTGCGCTTGCTCCACGGGGCGGTGGAACACCTGGGTTCCCGTGAGTGGAGTGAGGACGGCGGATTCATTGGATCGCCGCGCACCCACGGCACCGGGTGCATCCGGATCCCAACCCGCGCGGGTCAGTGAGTCACGCACCCAATCGACCACATGATCGTGCTCGAGCCCTCCCGCGGCCGTGACCACGAGGTTCTCGGGGCGGTAAGCGGCCCTGTAGTGCTCCCACACAGCGTCACGAGCCACGGTGCGGATCTCCTCGGGCGTCCCCGCAATGGGGCGCGCCAGGGGTGAACCGTCCATCACACCGGCAATGAACTGCTCGAATGCAAAATCAGTGGGATCATCACGATCCATGGCGATCTCTTCGAGGATCACTCCGCGCTCACGGTCGAATTCGTCCGGGTCCAGCACGGCGCTCGAGAACATGTCCGCGAGAACGTCAATGGCCATGGGGAGGTCATCGGAAAGCACCCGAGCGTAGTAGCACGTACTTTCCTTGGCGGTGAACGCGTTGGACTCCCCGCCCACGGCATCGAATGCCTCGGCGATGTCCAGAGCGGTCCGCCGCGCTGTGCCTTTGAACAGCAGGTGCTCCAGGAAGTGAGTGGACCCGAGCATTCCCGGAGCCTCGTCACGAGAGCCCAGGCTGACCCAGAACCCCACGGAGGCCGAACGTTGCCCGGGCATTTTTTCCGTGAGCACGCGAGTACCGCATGGCAGCACGCTGCGGGTGATCACGGCGCCGTCGGCGTCGTCGTGGACCACGTGTGTGAAACCGGTGGTGGCGGGCAAAGAAGCTGAATACGCCCGAAGGCGGGCGTCCGCGGTGGAGAAATTCTCCCCAGGATCGCCCGCCTCCAGCGGAAGGTGAACTACCGTCATGAACCTCGAGTTACCCC
>JAKDKI010000451.1 GCA_030453435.1 Kocuria sp. | reverse complement strand
TGATCATCGTGTCCACCGAACTGGACGAGGTGTACGCGCTCGCGGACCGGATCGCGGTGTTCTTCCACGGCCGCCTCATGGGCATTGTTCCCCCGGACACCCCCAGAGAAACTCTGGGCCGCATGATGGCCGGTGAAACGGCGGACGAGGTCCTGCCGCCCGCGCCCTGGGACGATAGCCAAGACCATCACCAACACGAGGGGACGCACACGGCATGAGCGCCACGACCACCTCTCCGGAATCCAATCAGGTTCCCGCGCCCTCACCGGCCGAACTGAACGCGGACGATATCCGCCGTTCACTGCTGGGCTCCACGCTGCAGTCGGTACTGGCAGTTCTGTCCGCCTTGATCCTGGGCGGACTGTTGATCGCGGCCACCGATGAGACGGTGCGCGAATCAGCCGGCTACTTCTTCGCACGGCCGGGGGACACTCTCACCGCCATGTGGGACGCGGCTTCCAGCGCCTACATCGCGATGTTCCACGGCGCCGTGTACAACCCGGACGGCACTGGCCTGGCCGGCAAGCTCTACCCGCTGATGGAAACGCTGACCGTGGCCACTCCTCTGATCCTCGCGGGTCTGGGCGTTGCCTTGGCCTTCCGAACGGGTCTGTTCAACATCGGTGCGCAGGGCCAGATCCTGATCGGTGCAACCCTGGCAGGCTACGTGGGCTTCGCGTGGCAGCTGCCCGTGGGACTTCACCTGCTCGTGGTTGTGGTGGCCGGTGCGCTGGGTGGTGCCATCTGGGGCGGCGTCGTCGGCCTGATCAAGGCACGAACCGGTGCGCACGAGGTCATCCTGACCATCATGCTCAACTACATCGCGATCAACCTTGTCTCCTGGCTGTTGACACTGTCGACCTTCCAACGCGAGGGATCCTCCAACCCCATCAGCCCGCCCATTGCGGAAACTGCGATGTTTCCCAAGCTGCTGGGCGACGGCTTTCGATTGCACTGGGGCTTCGTCGTGGCGATCGCGGCGACCGTGGCCGTGGCCTGGTTGCTGAACCGGTCGACCATCGGATTCGAACTGCGCGCCGTGGGTGCCAATCCGCGAGCAGCGCGCACCGCCGGTATCTCGGTGACCAAGGGTTTCGTGGTGGTCATGTTGATCGCCGGTATGTTGGCCGGTCTGGCCGGCACCGCGCAGATCGCGGGAACGGAACACTCGCTCACCGTGGGCATCGCGGCGTCGTTCGGCTTCGACGCCATCACCGTGGCCCTGCTGGGCCGCTCCAAGCCGTGGGGCACGTTCTTCGCGGGCATTCTCTACGGCGCGTTCCGCGCCGGCGGCGTGACCATGCAGACGTCCACCGGAACCAATATCGACATCGTGCTGGTCGTGCAGTCACTGATCGTGCTGTTCGTGGCTCTGCCGCCGCTGCTGAAACTCAAGTCTCGTCGCAAGGAGGTGGCAGCGTGAGTACCGTAACCTCAGCCCCCGACTCCTCGAACGCGCCGCAGGAGGAACTGGCCACCGCCGCCGCGAACCGGAACGTGGGTGTTCGTACCTTCCGCCCCGCCATTGGTCTGGCGATCCTGGCCCTCGTCGCACTGCTCCTGTTCGCGTTGAACGCGGCAAGCGGTTCCGTGGAATTCCGGCTCTCCGACTCCGGCGACGCCGTTCAGCTGCCCAACCTGTCCGTGCCGATCACAGCGTATGGCTGGGTGGTCGCCGCTGCGCTGGCCGCGTTGGCGGTCTTCGCCGCGGTCAGAGCTCGCAGCCTGCCTCGCTGGGCGTTGATCCTGGCAGGATTCTTCTTCGTCACTGGATTCCTCGTGTGGATCGTGGGTACCGCGCAGACACCCAGCATCTCGGTGACGGCGCTGCTCGCGGGTTCTGTGGCCCTGGCCACGCCGTTGATCTTCGGTTCCCTGGGCGGTTTGTTGTGTGAGCGATCCGGCGTGGTGAACATTGCGATCGAGGCGCAGCTCCTGTTCGGCGCGTTCTCCGCTGCAGTGGCCGCAACGCTGGCCAACAACGTGTGGGTGGGTCTGCTGGCTGCCGTGATCGGTTCGATGCTCGTCTCCCTGGTGTTGGCGATCTTCTCGATCAAGTACCGCGTGAACCAGGTGATCGTGGGCGTGGTGCTCAACGT
>JAKDKI010000100.1 GCA_030453435.1 Kocuria sp. | reverse complement strand
TGTGCGCTCATGGCACCTCACTACCTTTCGCTCAGGGTTTAGAAGAAGCCCTGCGCAGTTTCCGTGTAGGACACCAGCAGGTTCTTGGTCTGCTGATAATGGTCCAACATCATCAGGTGGTTCTCGCGTCCGATCCCCGAGGACTTGTACCCGCCGAACGCCGAGTGAGCGGGGTAGTTGTGGTACTGATTCACCCACACGCGACCGGCCTGGATGGCGCGTCCGGCGCGATAGGCAATGTTGCCGCTGCGCGCCCACACGCCGGCGCCGAGCCCGTACAGCGTGTCATTGGCCACGCCGATGGCCTCGTCGTAGGTGCTGAACTTGGCCACCGACAGCACGGGGCCGAAGATCTCCTCCTGGAAGACGCGCATGTCGTTGGTGCCCTCGAACACGGTGGGCTGCACGTAGAAGCCGCCCGCCAGATCGCCGTCGAGCTCGGCGCGTTCACCGCCGATCAGCACCTTGGCGCCCTCCTTCTTACCGATGTCCAAGTAGGAGAGGATCTTCTCGAGCTGATCGGTGGATGCCTGGGCGCCGATCATGGTGTCGGTGTCCAGCGGGTTACCCGCCGTGATCTTGGAGACCCGATCAATACCGTCGGCCAGGAACTGGTCGTAGATCGATTCCTGGACCAGCGCGCGTGAGGGGCACGTGCACACCTCACCCTGGTTCAGCGCGAAGAACGCGAAGCCCTCCAACGCCTTGTCGTAGAAGCCGTCCTTCTGCGCCGCAATGTCCTCGAAGAAGATGTTGGGGGACTTGCCACCCAGTTCCAGCGTGACCGGAATGATGTTCTCGGAGGCGTACTGCATGATCAGGCGGCCTGTGGTGGTCTCACCCGTGAATGCGATTTTGCGGATCCGCTTGTTGGACGCCAGCGGCTTGCCGCATTCTGCGCCGAAACCATTGACGATATTGATGACTCCGGCGGGCACCAGGTCCTTGATGAGCTCCATGAGCACCAAGATTGAGGCGGGAGTCTGCTCGGCGGGCTTGAGCACCACACAGTTACCGGCGGCCAACGCGGGAGCGAGTTTCCACACGGCCATCAGGATCGGGAAGTTCCACGGGATGATCTGGCCCACCACGCCCAGGGGCTCGTGGAAGTGATAGGCCACCGTGTTCTCGTCCAACTGGGACAAGCGGCCCTCTTGGGCGCGGATGGCTCCGGCGAAGTAGCGGAAATGGTCGATTGCGAGCGGGATGTCCGCATTGAGGCATTCGCGAATGGGTTTGCCGTTGTCCCAGGTCTCCGCGACCGCAATGGTTTCGAGGTTCTCTTCCATGCGATCCGCGATCTTGTTCAGCATCAACGCGCGCTCGGTGGGAGACGTGGCATTCCACGACGGCGCTGCGGCCCACGCTGCGTCCAAGGCCGCTTCGATGTCCTCGGCGGTGCCGCGGCCCACCTCCGTGAAGGGTTGTCCCGTAATGGGTGTGATGTCTTCGAAGTACTGACCCTTGACGGGCGCCACCCATTCACCGCCGATGAAGTGTTCGTAACGGGGCTTGAAAGTGACCTTGGCGCCGTCCTGGCCGGGCTGTTGGTAAACCGTCATGGCATGAATCTCCTACGTCATTGTGGTGATGTGGTTCACAGCCTAGTGGTTCCGTCGGGGCGGACAAGGAGCGGCACGTGTATCCCGTGCCGCTCCTTGTCTGTGAGTTTTCGCCGTTTTTCGAGTTAGGGCTCAGTCCACGCGTTGCCCGTCACTGGGGCCCGACGCCGCAAGGGCGTGCGATCCCTCGCCGGTTCCGGTTCGGGTGCCGGCCGGGGACAATTGCTGGTGGGTGTCCTCGTCCGAGAACGGCTCACCGGAGCGCTGGGCGTTGTACAGGTCCATGTCGATGATGCCCTCACGCTTGGACACGATCGCGGCCACCAGGGCTTGACCGGTGACGTTGAGCGCGGTGCGACCCATGTCCAGGATCGGGTCCACGGCCAGCAACAGGCCCACTCCCTCGAGCGGCAGACCCAAGGTGGACAGCGTCAGCGTCAGCATGACGGTGGCGCCGGTGGTTCCCGCGGTTGCTGCCGAACCCAGCACGGACACCAGGGCGATCAGCACGAAGTGCATGGGGGTCAGCGCAACACCGTAGAACTGGGCCACGAAGATTGCTGCGACGGCCGGATAAATGGCTGCGCAACCGTCCATCTTGGTGGTGGCGCCCAGCGGGATTACGAAGGACGCGTAATGCCGGGGTACGCCCAGATTCCGTTCGCTCACGCGTTGGGTCAGCGGCATGGTTCCCAGGGACGAACGGGAGACGAAGCCCAGCTGCATGGCCGGCCACACGCCGGAGAAGAACTGCTTTATGGACAGGCCGTTGATCTTGATCAGGATGGGGTAGACCACAAAACCGACCAGGAGCAGACCCACGTACACGGTGATCACAAAGCTGACCAGCGAGCCCATGGAGGTCCAGCCGTATTCGAACACCGCGCGTCCGATCAGACCCAGGGTGCCCAGCGGTGCCAGGCGAATGATCCACCACACGATTCTCTGCATGATTGCCAGACCGGACTGCATGAAGGTCAGGAACGGTTCTGCGGCCTTACCGACCTTGAGCGCGGCAATACCCACCACGGCGGAGATCACCAGGATCTGCAACACGTTGAAGTTCAGTGCCGTGGTCACGGTTTCCGCGTCGGGCATCTTGGAGGTGGCCTCCAGTCCCAGGAAGTTCACCGGGATGATGCCCTTGAGGAATCCGAGCCAGGAGCCCTCGGAGCCCGTGTATTCACCGGGTTGTGCTTGGCCGGTACCCACGCCGGGCTGAATCACCACACCCAACACCATGCCGATCAGCACGGCAATCAGCGCGGTGATCGCAAACCACACCAGGGTCTTCCACGCGAGCCGGGCCGCATTGGAGACGTCGCGGAGGTTGGCGATCGAGGCGATCACGGCGGTCACCACCAGGGGCACCACGGCTGCCTTCAGTAGCGTGACGTAGCTGGCGCCAATGGTGTCCAGCGTGGTCATCAACCAGTTGGGATTCACCTCGGGGTCGCCACCCATGGATGCGGCCAGGGAGCCCAGGAGCACGCCCAGGATCAGGGCGATCAAGATCTGCCAACCGAAGGAGGTCATCCATTTCGGTAGGCGCCGGGTATTTTCTGCGGAATTCATGTGAGCCAGGGTAGGCCGCGGAATCATAAAGCGCACGCGGTGTGTGACGAAATGTTACGTACAAGGCGGCGTCGTCGACGTCGTGGCTCCCAAAGCCCGCGAGAACGCGCGGAACTAGAGAGTCATGGCGTGTGCGAGTGTGTCCAAACCCACGGAGCCCAGCCGCAGGGCACGGCTGTGGAAATGCTTGAGATCGAACTGCTCGCCTTCACGCACCTGCACTTGCTTGCGCAGGTCCAGCCACAGTTCCTGGCCCAGTTTGTACGACGGGGCTTGCCCCGGCCATCCCATGTAACGCAGCCACTCGAAGCGCAGCACGGACGGATCCATGATCACGTTGTGGGTCAGGAAGTCCCAACCGTCCTGCGGGGACCAGACTTCTCCGGCGCGGGCGCTCCCGAGCATTTCCCCCAATTCGGCGGGAACCTTGTAACCACAGTGGAAGCCGACGTCGAAAATCACCCGCACGGTGCGCAGCCGCTGAGAATCCAGCATGCCCATTTGGTCACCAGGATCATCCAAGTAGCCCAGCTCCTCCATGAGCCGCTCGGCGTACAGCGCCCAGCCTTCCCCATGGCCGGAGACCCAGATTCCCATGCGGCGCCAGTCGTTGAGCTCACCGGCGTTGGCCAGGGCGGTCGCGAACTGCAAATGATGGCCGGGGACGCCCTCGTGATACACGGTGGTGGTCTCTTCCCACGTGGCATGCCGGGTGGTGCCCTCGGGCACGGACCACCACATGCGCCCCGGGCGGGAGAAGTCGCTGCTGGGCGGGGTGTAGTAGATTCCGCCGTCCTGGGTGGGCGCGATCATGCACTCCAGGTTGCGCATGGCCTCCGTGAACTCGAAATGGTTCTTGGACAACTCGGAGACTGCCTGATCGGAGAGGTCTTGCATCCAGTGCTGCAACTCCTCGGTGGAGTTCAGCCGGCGGGCGGGGTCCTCGTTGAGGAGCTTCATGGACTCGCGGATGGAGACACCGGGGGAGATCTGATGCGCCACGAGTCGCTGTTCCTCATCCAGCAGTCTTAACTGTTCAATGCCCCACTCATAGACCTCGCGGGGTTCGAGCTTGGCACCCAGGAAGGACTGGAGGTGGAGTCGGTAGGCGTCCTCGCCGACGGCATCTGTGTCCCGTGCGGTCGCGGCGAAGTCTTCGTGGAACGAACGCACCAGGCTCGCATAGGCCTGGCGGGCGTCGGTGACGGCGTCTTCCAAGGGTTCACTGAGCGAGACGGGCACCGAGTCGTGGGTCAACAACGATCCCAGCGGGCCCTTGAGTTCCGAGTACGCCTCCGCCTGAGCACCGGCCTCCCGGATCTGGGTCATCGAGGCCAACTTCCCGAGCGAGGCCGCTTCCCGCAGCCCCTCCGTGTAGCTCTCCAACGCACGAGGCACGTGTCGCAACCGCTCGACGACCTGCTGCCAGTCCTCAGGCGTGGCAGTGGGCATGTTGTCGAAGATTTCGCGCACCCACTGCACCGGGGACGCGATGTTGTTGACCGGAGCGACGTCCAGATCGGCGGAGTACAGGTCTGATTCCAGCTGCAACCGATGACGCAGGGCGTGAATCGTCACACGATCCACATCGTCGCGGGGCTGTGCCGTCTCCAAGGCGCTCAGCGTCTCCGTGCGCAAGTGCGCGCGATCGGTGCGGCCCTGGGGGCCGTAGTCCGGGTAGCCGGGACCGTAACCGACCAGTCCGTTCAACGTGGCCGCCAGGGGATCCAGTCGCATCGAGCGGTCGAAGAACTGGTTGGCCAGCTCGTCCACCGGGGTTACGGGCCGGTGAACAGTGCCTAGTGGGGGGAATGCGGCGGTTGAACGGTCAGTGGATTGGTTCTCGATCACGAGAAGCCACATTAGTCACCCTCGGCCAGATGACAAGGTGGGACCGGTGCGGTGCGCGAACCCCAACCACCAACTCGCGAGCAATCCGACCACCGCGAAGCTCACGGTGACCCACCACGTCGCGTGCCAACCGCCCGCGTTCTGGACCAGGAATGCCACGGCCACCGGACCAGCGAACTGACCCAGCGCATTGAACTGCTGGCCTAGACCCAAACTGGTGCTCACGGTGTCCGGCGCGGGAGCCAGCGCCATTTGTTGCGAGATAGCGGTCGACGGGATCAGGCCGCCCACCGCAGAAAACCCGATCACCGCTCCGTAGCGCAGTCCAAAGCGCCATTCCTCGGCGATCAGGGGAGCGATCCCGAATGCAATCACCGCGCACACGGCCATGGTGACGAATCCAATGGTCCACAGGGTCACGGGCTTGACCCCTCGGCCCAGTGCCTGCCTGGCGCTCAGATTGCCCAGGGCATTACATGCCGCGGCTCCGGCACTCAATGCACCGGCGGCCCCCGCCGCAATTCCGGCCTCCGCATAGATCGTGGGGAGGAACTGGATCACGCCATTCCATTGCGCCGTATAACAACCCATGACCAGGGCGGCAGCCCACAGGGGTCCCGTGCTCAGCGTTGCCTTCGCCCGAACACCCACCGAGCGCGCGGCCGGCGGTAGCGTATCCGTCGTCGAGGTCGCGGCCACCGATGACGACGCCGCTCGCGGCCCGCCGTCGTTGCCTCGCCGCGGCGCGGTGCTCGCGTCAGGCGGAATGACCGCGGCCATGGCCACGCCCACGGCCACGGCGAGTGCTGCGGCGCCCAACCACCAGGCACGCCAGCCGATCGTGTCCACGAGGAAACCGCCCGTGAGCTGAGAAATGGCGGCGGCCACGGGGAAGAAGCAACCCCACAGTCCCACGATCGGGGCCAACCGGCGCGGGGGTACGAGCCTGCGAATCAGCGCGGGTGAGGCCACGCAGACCACCAAGAAACCCACGCCCTCCAGGACGCGAGAGGCCAGCAGCAGCCCGGGTCCGCGCGCCATAGCACCCAGCACCGAGCCGACCGCCAGGAAGCCGAAACCCCACAGACAGCCCCGGCGCAGCCCGATCGAGTCGTTGAACAGACCCACGATCATGCCCAGCACCATGCCGGCCACCTGAATCACCGCCACGAGCACTCCGGCCTGACCCAGGCTCATGTTCAGCTGCTCGGACAGCGTGCCCAGCGCTGGAGAGAGTTTCCAGACTTGCAGCGCAGCGACCACGCCGCCCGCCACGACCAGCAGTGCCTTGAACGTGCCGTGCTCGTCTCTACTCGACGACTCGTGGTTGAGCGTCGAGGCGCTGGTTGTCACGCGCGGGGAGCCGTTTCGAAACGCTCCACGAGCTCGTCCAACAACTGGGTCACGGCACCGCTGCCCGCTTCGGGTCCGCCCGCCAGCAAGCCGTCTGTGCCCAGGACCACGGCCCACGGGTTGGAAACCATGCCGAACGAACTGGCCAGGGAACGGTCCGGATCCACCAGGGCGTTGGCTCGCAACGACTCCGGCAGTTCGTGGAGTGAGCTGTCGTGGGCCACGATCGTGTGAATGGCCACCGGTCCCAACGTCGCGGGAAGTTCTTGGAGCCGCTCCATGACCGTGATGCACGGACCACAACCGGGGCTCACGTAGAAGAGTGCCCGCGCCTGTGTCTGTGGCATGGTCCGCATGGACACGCGCTGACCGTCACTGTCGACGGCCGAGACGAAAGGAACGGGCAGCCGGACGTAGTCATCGGCGTCGCCAATTTCGTCATCGGGGTGAGTCATGCCGTCGGTGCCGGATGCGACGGGCTGAGAGGTGGCACGCTGAGGATCGAGGTGCTCGGGGAGGGATGGAACGTTGCTCAGCCGACCCGCGCTCAACCCGCGAGGGCTGGCGTGGCCGCGTTCCGTCCACACGATCACGCCGAGGACCAGCAAGGGGACAGCCGCCGCGACCACGGTCCACCACGGCACGGGCAACGCGGGACCCTGGTAAGAACCGGTACTCGTGACGATGAAGGCAAAGGCAGCCAGGGCTACGAACACCAGATTGCGCACCACGGTGCGCCAGGACATGGGTGCGCGGGACAGCGAACCAAAGCATCCACAGGATGCAGGATCACCCTGGCGCACACCGATGCCCACGAACACCGTGAACGCCACGAACAGCACCACGGCCGCGGCTGTGGCCGCCCACAACACGATTCCCGAACTCAAGATGAGCGTCAGAGCCAGGAGGATTTCCACCCAGGGGAGCGCGGTGCGCACGGCCCGCGTATTCACCATGGCGGGCAACGCCAAGACGTTCAGGGCACTCTCATCAGTTTTGCTGGTGAGCAATTTGGCCACACCGCTGGCGATCAATAAGAGGGACAGACTCCACAGCACGCTCGCGACAATGACATTCACGCCCACCATTATGCTGCGGAATTCATGGAAACCGGGGTTAGCTTTCCGGCCGTGTGCGACGCCACGCGCCCCACCCCGGGCGCAGCTTCATGCCCAGGCGCATACG
>JAKDKI010000099.1 GCA_030453435.1 Kocuria sp. | reverse complement strand
CTCTCCCGTGTCGTGGCCATCGCCGATGTCTCCTCCCGCTACCCTGAGTACCGGGCCGGAAGTGGGCTCGGTGACCATCAGGTACGCCGGGAACACCAGCGGGTCGAGACGGCCAGCGACAGCAAGCCCAGTGCCGTGGCCGTCAGGAACAGCGGCGTGCCTGACGTACCCTCCGGGATAACAGTCAGCGCCCGGCCGCGGACGCTGCAGGTCTCATTGACGTCCCTATGGACGACACGGTTGTCCGTTTCCCGGCCAACCCGTGCCCGTCACGTGCATGGTCCGGTAGCGGCGCGGGGTCAGGCCGGTGCACTCGACGAACGCCTCGCTGGCCCGGCTGCGGCTACGCCACCCCACCTGGTGTGCCGCCTCGCTGACACTCACGTTGGTCTCACGCAGCAGGCGCGCCATCTCCGCCACCCGCAGCATCGTCAGATAGGCCAGCGGTGTCTTGCCGTACGTGTCGGCGAAGACCCGGACCAGCTGCTTCGGAGACAGATGCACCATGCCAGCCAGACTGGGTAGGGTCCAGGACTCGGCGATTGCTCCGTGCAGTGCCTCCCGGGCCTGCATCGCTTCGTTCCGCATCGGAGCAAACCGCCGATCCCGCGGCAGAGTGGGCCGAGTGCGGGCCCGTTGGGTCGGAGACAGCCGCACCTGGGATACGCGGACGAACGGGGCGACCACGTCGATAATCGCGAACCACAACGCCTGCATCCGGTAGAAGTGCGCTCCGAACCCGCCATCGATACTCAGCACCACGAGTTCATCCAGCCAGGGCATCAGCATCCCGGTCCGGTCCTCGCCCAGCCGCAGCGCCTGAGCCGGTTCCGTGTAGATCGTCTCCACCAGTCCCTGGGCATCGAGCCGGTCCTGGAGCAGACCGGCATGCTGCCAGAACACCTGGTCCACCAGGTAGTCGGTGTCCAGGTAGACCGTGGTGACGGTGATGTGGCCCTCCGGTTCGCTGCCACACAAGACATTCGCGCTCAGGACCACCACATCGCCCGCGCCGACGGGCTTCTGCCCGAACTCACTGAACAGGATCGCCGAACCCGATCGGACCACGATCACCTTCACGCAGTCATAGGCCACCGGGCCCACCGGGGAATGCACGGTCCGGGTCCGAGCAAGGATCGGAGAAAACCGGCGACGACTGGCACCCCCAGGGGGTGCGGCGTTGCTCTCGGCCGCGGGCGATCCCATCAGCCGCCCTCCCCTCCAGTGCGGCTGACATCATCACGTGCCAGGGACGAGGTTCGCGCCCTCGTCAGCGACGACGCAGATCGGGCCATGATGGACGCGTTGCGTAAGGGCATCCGCAGTACGCAACTCGCCCCCACGCCCGGCATGGCTGATCAGCCTTCGGGAACCACGACGACCTTGCCGCCGGCGTGCCCGGTCTCCACGGCTGCGATCGCCTGACCTGCGTCATTGAGGTCGTACTGGGTGTCCGCATGGGGGTCGACCAGCCCGTACTGGATCACCTCGGTGATCTTCCCCATGGCCTCAGTCGTACGTGCCAAGCCCCGGCCGCCCAGTTCGACCGCGGCGTCCGGATCGGCCGCGGAGATAATCCGCCCCGGATCGGCCACCAGATCGGCGACGGCACGCAGCGCGTCACCGCCGACGAGATCGACGATCAGGTCGACGCTGGAAGCGACTTCTCGCACGCGATCGGCCACGCCCGAACCGGATCCGATGAAGGCCGCACCGGTGGACTCGACCAGTTCCCGCTTGGCCACGTCGGCCACGCCGAGGACCGTGAACTCGTGTACCCGGCCGATCTGCGCGGCCATCAGCCCCACCCCGCCGCCGGCGCCCAACAAGAGCAGGGTCTGGCCTGGTTCCAGTTCGATTTGGTGGGTGGCGTCATAGGCGGTGGCTGCGGCCACCGGAATGGTGGCGGCGTCGATGAAGGAGATCTCCTCGGGCTTGGCCACAGTGGTGGAGGCGCTCAAGAGCGCGTGCTCGGCCAGTCCGCCCTGCCCGGGCGCCACCAGGCCGAGCACCTCATCGCCCACCGCGAAGCCTTCGGTCCCGCCGCCCACCGCGATGACCACGCCGGCGGCTTCACGGCCCATCGGCGCCGGCAACGACCAGGCACGACCCAGCCGGCCCTCGCGCATCTTCCAGTCGGCCGGATTCACACCGGCGGCCCGGACCTCGATGGCCAGTTCCCCGGGTCCAGGCTCCGGAATAGGCCGGTCGATCAGCTGCTGGGTTTCGGGTCCGCCGTAGTCGGTGAAGACGTAGACCTTGGACATGAATGCGATCTCCTTCTGATCTGAGTGGTGTGTCTTAGTGCTCTAGATAACGTGACGATGGGGGTCAGAGCCGAGGGGGTTCGTCCTCACCGGCGGCTTCGGCGGCGTCGGCTTCCTCCCGGGTCGCGAAGGCGGCGCCGGCAGCATGCTCCGGTGGGCTGTAGATGGTGTAGAGCACCAGCGGCTCGTCGCCGGTGTTGCGGAAGTTGTGCCGGGCTCCGGCCGGTACCGCGCATTGGTCACCGGCATCGATGGGGTGGGTGTGGCCGTTGAGATCGGCTTCGCCGGTGCCGGAGACGAAGGTCAGGATCTGGTCGGTGTGCTCGTGGACCTCGTCGCCGATCTGGCCGCCGGGCGGGATGGTCATCACCACGATCTGGGCGTGTTCACCGGTCCACAGGACTTTCCGGAAATCGGGGTTGTCCCGGGCCACGTCCGCGATGGTGAAATGCTCGACGTTATCTCCCAGGGTGAAGTTCTTTCCGTTCATGATTGCTCTCCTCCAGTTGCGTTTTTCGTTTTCGGTGTTCGGGTCGTTGTTGTGAATTTGTCGGTGTGTCCCGCGCCGGGAGCGGTAGCGGCTGGGTACCTGTTTGCCGCTTACGCGGATTCGATGTCAGGCGTTGACCTGTTGCGCCGCTGTTCCGGTGGTCCTCTCGCTCTTCGGCATCGTGGTGGAGCCGCGGGCGTTGCGCAGTAGTCGCATCGCGTTGGCGATGACCACCAGTACGGAGGCTTCGTGGACGAGCATGCCGATCGACATGGTCACTCCGCCGGCGAAGACGCCGGCCAGCAGCAGCACCACGGTGATCAGGGCGATCGCGATGTTCTGCCGCATGACGGACACGGTCCGCTTGGCCAATCCGATAGCTTCCGGCAGCTTGAGCAGGTTGTCGCCCATCAGGGCGATGTCCGCGGTCTCCACGGCTACGGCCGAGCCGGCCGCCCCCATCGCCACGCCGATGTTCGCGGTGGCCAGGGCCGGGGCGTCGTTGACGCCGTCGCCGACCATGGCGATCGTGTGGCCCTCTTGCTGCAGCTGCGCGACCACGTCCAGCTTGTCCTCGGGAAGCAGGGAGGCGTGGATCTCGTCGATCCCGGTGGCTTTCCCGATGGCCTCGGCCACCAGCCGGGTGTCACCGGTGAGCATGACCACCTTCTCCACGCCGGCCCGGTGCAGGCGGGCGACCATCTCGGGTGCATCCTGTCGGACCTGATCGGCGACGGCGACGACGCCGATCACCTTGTCATCGACCGCCACGATCATCGGCGTCTTGCCCTCGGCGGCCAGCGATTCCGCCGCCTGGGCGGCGCTGCCGTCATCGACAACGCCGTACTGGAGTAGTAGCGGCGGGTTACCGATCAGCACCCGCCGACCGTCGACATCGGACACGATGCCCTTGCCGGGGACCGGGGTGACCGTGCCGGGGATGCCGTGCGGGCCTACTCCCTCGGCCTGGGCGGTGTCCAGGATGGGACGGGCCAGCGGGTGTTCGGAGCCGGCCTCAGCGGCGGCAGCCCAGCGCAGCACCTCGCTGCGCTCCAACGCCGAGTCCAGGACGACGACGTCGGTCAGCTGCGGGCGTCCCTCGGTCAAGGTGCCGGTCTTGTCCACGGCAACCGCGGAGATCTTCGCCGAGGTCTCCAGGAATTCGCCGCCCTTGATCAGGATGCCGTTGCGGGCGGCGCGGCCGATGCCGGCCACGATCGCGACCGGGATGGAGATCACCAGGGCGCCGGGACAGCCGATGACCAGCAGAGTCAGGGCCAGCACCACGTCGCCGGAGATCAGTCCGGCCGCCAGGGCCAGCACCATCACCGCTGGGGTGTACCAGCCGGAGAAGCGATCGATGAACGCCTGGGTGCGGGCCTTGGCGTCCTGGGCCTCCTCGACCCGGTGAATGATCCGGGCCAGGGTGGTATCGTCACCGATGCCGGTGGCCAGCACCTGCAGGAACCCACCGCGGGAGACGGTGCCGGCGAAGACCTGGCCGCCTTTGACCTTCTCCACCGGGATCGACTCGCCGGTGATCGAGGCCTCATCGATGGCGCCGGTGCCCGAGACGACTTGACCGTCGACGGGGACCTTCGCGCCGTTCTTGACCAGCACGATCTCGCCCATTCTCACCTGCCCGGCAGGGACCTCCTGTTGCTCACCCTCGCGCACGACGATCGCGGAATCCGGGGCGACAGCGACCAGTTCGGCCAGTGCCGAGCGCGTCTTGTTCAAGGTGGCAGCTTCCAGGGCGTGGCCGATGGCGAACAGGAACGTCACCGCCGCGGCCTCCCAGAAGTTGCCGATGATGACCGCGCCGATCGCCGCAACCGACACCAGCAGGTCGATGCCGATGACCTTGGCGGTCAGCGCGCGAACCGCCTTGAGTACGATCCCGTAGCCGGCGACGGCGGCCGCGGCGATCATGAAGACATCCCCGAGGGTGAAGGCCGCGCTGGCATGCGCGGCGTGGGCGCCGGCGTCCAGCCACCACTGCGGGCTGACGGCGAGGTTGGCGACACCCCCGCCCAGCCACTGGAGGGCGAACGAAATGATGATGAGCACGCCGGACACGACGGGAACGGACCAGTTCCCATAGACCCATTTCTGGAGCCTGTTCACTTTCGGGTACGACCTTTCTGCGTCTTGAGCCGGCGTACCGGCAGGATGAAGGGGGAAATGTGAGCGGGCCCTGTGGGGCCCGCTGGCGTTAGAAGGCCGCGGGCGTGGCCTTGTAGCCGGCCTTCACGACGGCGGCAACAAGGTCATCCACCGAAACGCGCTCGGCGTCGTGGTCGATCTCGATGCGGGCGGAGGCGAAGTGGACCTTCACGTTCTCGACACCCTTGAGGCGGCCGACCTGCTTCTCGATCTTGGCCACGCAGGAGGGGCAGGAAAAACCTTCCGCGCGGAGGATGGTGTGGGTTGTGGTCGCGGTGGTCATTGTGGAATCCTTCCGTCTTGGTGTTTCTTACTGACACCTTCACCGTAGGTTCGCCGTGCCGCGAACTCCTTGACATAGATCAAGTTCGCGGGGCTCCTCCCCGAGCGCCGCTGGCCCGTCCGTTACGGTCGCGTCGGGTCGGCGTGGGATAAAGTGTTGTCATGCCCGAGGATGACTTGTGCGTCACCCGCGTCCCGATCTTCCAAGGCCTCACCCGTCAGGAACAGTTGCGTGTTGCGGACTTTGCCCGCCCGGTACTCGCCGAAAAGGGGGAGATCGTCTATGCGCCCGGACAGCCGGTCTCGCGCCTGCTGGTGATGCACAGTGGACAGCTCAAGGTCAGCCACGCGGCCGCCAATGGTCAGGAGCAGATCCTGCGAACGGTGACCGACGGTGATGTTGTGGGTGAACGTGCCTTCCTGACGGGCCACCGTCCGAACGATCTCGCCGTCGCGCTGGAAGAGAGCAGGATGTGCGTGTTCGACCATGCCGACCTTGCAGTCCTACTTCGTGACTACCCCGACATCAGTCAGCGGATGCTGCGGACGCTCTCCGACCGCCTCTCTTCCGTCGAGCGACTGCTGGCCGCCATCACCTCCAGCGATGTCAATGCCCGTGTCGCGGCCTACCTCCTGGACCTACCTGGCACCATGCGGGACGGAGCGGCCACGGTGAGACTTCCGATGGCGAAACAGGAAATCGCGGCGTACCTCGGCACGACGCCGGAGACCCTGAGTCGACGCCTTGCCGCGCTCTCTGCCTCCGGCCTTATCGAATTGCACGGGCGCCGGGAGGTCACGATTCTCGATATCGATGCGCTTGAACACGTAGCCACACCTCGATAGTCCGGTGCCGCTGCGGCGTGGCGGCCTCCTGGGCAGTATCCGGTGCAACTCGAACCCGCCCTTGACCTTCTTGCAGTGGCGTCACCTGTGTGGGCTGCTCCCTACGAGCTTCCCCCGGCACGGGCGCAAAGCGGGCGAAGGGGCCGACCTAAAGGCCGATATCTTGGTTTTGCGGTGGCAATGCCGCAACCAGGGGGTGGTCCCGGCCGGTGTTGCCGAGCTTGACGGCACCACCCGGTGAACCGAGTTCGTCGAAGAATTCGACATTGGCCTTGTAATACTCTGCCCATTGGTCCGGGACGTCGTCCTCGTAATAGATGGCCTCAACCGGGCAGACCGGCTCGCAGGCGCCACAGTCGACACACTCGTCTGGATGAATGTACAGCGACCGCTCTCCTTCATAGATGCAGTCGACCGGGCATTCTTCGACGCAGGCCTTGTCCTTGACGTCCACACAGGGTTGGGCGATTACGTAGGTCATGGGTCACTCTCCATGGGGTTTGCTGGAAGGACGTGCTATTCCGGCGATGCACGTCTGACGTCCGATAGCGGCGTTCGCCATATGTCAGGGTCGGCCACGGGGAAACGGCGGCCGGTGATCAGGTCGGGGTGGATGCGAATGAACCGCTTCTTCTCACCGGCCTGCCACGGAAAGAGCGGAAGGTCCACGGTGTCCATCAGGTCGTGAACCTGGCTGATTGCGCCGGCGCGGCCCTTCGCCACGACACTCCATGCTTTGGAGGTGGGTGGGTCGTATCCGTCGACTTCCAGGGCGACCGGGGCGTCGGATAGCGCGCCGAAGACTTTCGTGCCCTCCCGGGACCGGAAAACTAGGGTCCCGTGATCCACCGCATAATTGAGGGGGAAAATATCGGGATGGTCCTCCACCCATACGGCAAGCCGGCCGACGGTGGTCGCGCGCAGCAGCGCCCAGCACGCGTTGATCGGGAGTTCCTTTACATCCTGATTCGAATCCATCACCGCACCGTCTTTCCCGAAATCTTGCGTCGAGCCTGTCGGCTAGTGAGTTCTTCCACGAGCAGACCCAAGGCGCTGCCGAGCATGAAAACATCCCGAGCGATGCCCATTCCTGCCGGCGCAGGACGGATTCCGTCCTCCCGCGTCATCCCCGGCGTCTTCATATACACCCGCATCAGGGCCCCCGAGAACCCGGCCAGACCGGCCGCAGCCGCCCACGTGGGCACTACCGGTGCGAGCAAAGCCGCACCCAGGAGGATCTCACCACCCGATAGCAGCTTCCCGAAAAGCACCGGGTCGACTCTCTTGAGCACAGGAAACGCGTTGGCCGCCTGGTCCCGCAGACCGGTCGCCCCCTCCACATCCAGTGAACGCTTCGTGAATCCGGTGTTGAGGATGAACAGCCCACAAGCAGCACGGGGAGGGATATGGTGCAGGTGCGCCGACATGAGATCCTCCCTCGTCGTGGTACGACTCCGATTTCGTTTATTCGACCCTAC
>JAKDKI010000098.1 GCA_030453435.1 Kocuria sp. | reverse complement strand
AGGGAGTCCTGGTGCGGCGTCGTGGAATAGGAACGTTCGTGGATGCCAACGGTCCTGAAATTTTGCGTGAGGAACGCCGTAAGGCGTTCGACGAAGACTTCATTCGCCCGGCAGTGGCCGAGGCACAGCGACTCGGTTTGTCCCTGGACGACATGGTTGCGCTCATCAGAAAGGACACGCCATGAGTTCCCAAGCTCTACAGGCAGATCATCGAACGGGTGCTCCGTGGGACACGGGTCAGCAGGGCATTCAGATCAGAAACCTCAATAAGTCTTTCGGCAAGAAGCACGTGCTGAAAGACATCACCGTGGATTTCGCACCCAACCGGGTGCACGGGTTGCTCGGTGCGAACGGGGTGGGTAAGACCACGCTGATGGCCGTGATCCTGAATCATAAGTTCCGCAGTTCGGGAGAGGTCCTCATCGACGGTGAAGACCCCAGGGAAAACGCCAAAGTGCTGGAACGCACGTGCTTCATCCACGAGGACCAGAAGTTCCACGACGATGACACACCCACGTCACTACTGCGCATCCTCCCCAGGTTCTACCCCGAGTGGGACGCTGCGCTCGCGGAGCGGCTGGCCTCTCGGTTCCGGCTCCCCATGGGGACTCGGACGGTCAAGCTCTCGCGTGGTCAGCGCAGCGCGTTGGCCATTGTGATCGGGTTGGCCTCCAGGGCGCCGTACACGTTCATGGACGAGCCCTATCTGGGCCTGGATCCCGCGCACCGGAGCCTGTTCTACGAAGAGTTTGCGCGAGAGATCGCCGAACACCCCCGAACCGTGATTCTCTCCACGCACTTGATCGACGAGGTCTCGGATCTGCTGGAGAACGTGGTCATGCTCGAGGACGGGCAGGTCACTCTGAATGCGGACATCGACCATGCCAGGGACAGTGCCTTCGTGCTCCGAGGGCTCGAGCCCGTGGTCCGTGAACTGGTGGGGGAGCGGCAGGTTTTTCGCGAGCACCGACTGGGCAACATCCTTTCCGTCACGGTCGACGGCTCCGCCACCGACGACGATCACCGCCGCGCTGCACAATCCAACGTGTCGGTCGAGCCGGTCACCTTGCAGGAACTCGTAGCCGCTCGCGGAATGCGCGGCATGGACAACGCAGAAATGAGCTTGTGATGCAGTACGCACGCAGAAATCTCGCACTCTACGTCACCAACAGAAGCCAATCGTTCGTGGTTGCTCCGGCCATCCTGCTGATGGTGGCTGTCATCATGATCATCATCGGACTCATCATCGGAATCCGAACCGGTCTGCCGCTGCCGTCCGAGGTCAGCGAGGGATTCAAGTACAACCAGGCCATTTTCTGGGCGATCCCAGGGTTTTTGATCTCGCACGGTGCACTGACTGCCAACAGGGGATTCGCCGGATCGTTGGCATTCGGTAGCACCCGCCGAAACTTCTGGGCCGGAACAGCCATGGGATTCATGGTCACATCCTTGGTGGTCGTGGCAGTAGGCCTCGTCCTTCTGGCCATCGAATCCGCAACAGGGTATGGCGTGGGCGTCAGTTACCTGACCATCACGGCTTTGGATAATGGCAACCCGCTGATCGTGGCCGTCTCACTGTTCCTTATGTGCCTCATGAGTCTGTTCGCCGGCATGAGCTTCGGCGGTATCTACCGCGCGCTCGGTGTGGTGTGGACCGTGATCTCAGTTGTGACAGTGGTACTCGTGGTCCTCGGGCTGGTTGCGATGATCGTGGCTTGGCCGGACTTCTGGATGGACATGGTGGCGAATCTAGGTCGGTGGACCGTCCCGCTGGGCCTGCTGATCGCCACCGTGATAGCGGCCATCGCGAGCCGGACCGTGGTGCGATTTGCGGAGATCTAGTCGCACCCTGGTAGCTGCGCACCTGCCAACGCCGCTCGCCCCTTCCCGGGGGCGGGTGGCGTCGGCGTCGTTCAAGGGGCCAATGCGTAACGTCTTAATGCACGGTAAAGCGGGCCACCAGGCCGTCAGACGTCATCGCCTGGCGCGTTGTGCAGGCCCTTGACGGGCAGCTGGCATCATGGGAGCCATGAGCCGTTCCGCATTCACCACGCACACCGCACACGTCAACGACGTCGACCTTGCCTATACCGATGAGGGCCAGGGCGCCCCGCTCGTGCTGTTGCACGGCCACGCCTACGACCGCTCCATGTGGGACGGTCAGGTCAAGGCCTTCAGCGAGCAAGGCTGGCGCGTGATCGCGCCGGACCTGCGTGGATTCGGTGAATCGGAGGTCACCCCCGGCATTGTGTACACGGAGGAATTCGTGGCGGACGTGATCGCACTGCTCGACGAGCTGCAGGTGCAGCGGGCGGTGCTGTTGGGCTTCTCGATGGCCGGTCAGGTGGCCATGCAGCTAGTCGAATCCCACCCGGAGCGCGTGAGCGCACTCATCATCAATGACACGGTCCCGCAGGCCGAGGACGCGGCGGGGCGGCGGCGTCGTCATGTGGCCGCGGACGGAATCGTGAGCGGCGGCATGGACGCGTACGGCGAGTCCGCGTTGCCCAAAATGATCTGGGAAGACAACGTCCAGCGGCTGCCCGAGGTCGCCAAGACCGTGCTCGAGATGATCCAGGCCTCGCCGCTCGAGGGCGCCACCGCGGCGATGCGCGGCCGCGCCGAACGCAACGACTTTGTCGAGACACTCAAGAACTTCGACAAGCCCGCCCTGGTCATCGCTGGCGACAACGACGCGTTCGACGGCGGCGCAGCCCAGCGCATGGCCGAGCTGCTGCCTCACGGCGAGTTGGCCGTGATCACCAACTGCGGCCACACCCCGAACATGGAGAATCCCGAGGAGTTCGACGCCGCTCTGGGCACGTTCCTCGGGAAACTCTCCTGACCCTCTCCACGGGGTTTGTTGGCTGGGGCCTTACTTGTTCCAGGCTCCGGCCAGCAGTTCCATGCCCTTGAGGACGTCCGCCTGGCGGGTGGCCACGGGGGAGATCATCAGTTCATCGGCATCCGCATGCTTGGCGAACCCTTCGAGGTAGTCGACCACGGTGTCAGGGGTTCCCACCGCCATGTACTTGAGCATGTGCAGGATCTGCTGCGCGGCGGGGGATGCCATGACCATATCCATCTCATCTTCGGTGAACTCGCGGCCGCGGCCCACCATCATGCGCACTCGGGCCCGCTGGGTGGCTTCGAGTTGACGAGCGGCGTCGTCGGCGTCCTCGGAGGCGATCACGTTGACCGCAGCGATCACGTACGGCTCGGCCAGCTGCTCCGAAGGCTGGAACTGGGTGCGGTAGGTGTTGACCGCGTCCACCAGGGCATCCGGGGCGAAGTGTGAAGCGAACGCATAGGGCAGACCGTAGGACGCGGCCAACTGCGCACCGAACAACGAGGACCCCAGGATGGTCAGCGGCACGTTGGTGTTGGCGCCGGGTGTTGCAGAGACTCCGGGGATGCGCGAGTTGCCGGTCAGGTAGCCCTGCAGCTCCTTGACGTCCTGCGGGAAGTTTTCAGCGGACTGAGGTGAGCGGCGCAGTGCCTGTAGCGTGCGCGGATCCGTACCGGGTGCGCGGCCCAGGCCCAGGTCGATACGCCCCGGGTAGAGCTCGGCCAGGGTGCCGAACTGCTCGGCAATCGTGAGCGGGGAGTGATTGGGCAGCATGACGCCGCCGGAACCCAACCGGATCGATTCCGTCTTGGACGCAATGTGCGAGATCAGCACGGCCGGCGCGGAGGACGCGATGGTGGGCATGTTGTGGTGCTCCGCATACCAAACGCGCGTGTATCCGAGCCGCTCGGCTTCCTGAGCCAGGGTCACGGAATCGGCGAAACTCTCACCCACGGACTGATTCTTGCGGACGGTTGCGAAATCAATGACGGACAGCGGTTGGCGCACGTAATACCTCACTTCTTGATGATGCTTTCTACGGGAAATAACGGCGTGCGAGGTCTACTAATTCCCCGCCGCGCCGCTGTTAGACTCAGCGACGATCCGCCAGTCAACTGCGTCCATGGGGAGGGTGCATGAGGTACACCGTGCGCAGTTCGTCTTCCCGGGTATCGGCGGAAGCCACGACCCGTGGGTAGGCACGCGGATCGCAACCCGCGCTGGAGCGTGTCTCGCGCGGCAGTTCTGGTCACCGGTCTGACCGCCTTTTCCGTGATCCTCGGCTTCGGTCGGGACATCGTGATTGCCGCGGTGTTCGGCGCCGGCGCCGGACTGGATGCCTACCTCGTGGCCCAAGGCCTGATGAACGTGGTGCTCGCCCTCATTGCGGATGCCATGGCCCGCTCGGTGACTCCCGTGACGGCCCGCCAGGCCGCCGAGGAGACGGGCAAGTGCCAAGGGCATCGAAGCTTCAACGTGGCCCTCACGGTCACCATGGTGATCCTGGGGCTCATAGCCGTTCTCGCGGGCATCTTCACCGGCCCGGTGACGGCCGTGATCGCACCCGGGTTCGGCCCGGAGCAGACTGCCATCACGGAACACCTGATGCGGATCGTGCTGCTGGCCACGGTGTTCATTGCCGGCACCAACCTGATCGCCTCGCTCGTGCAGGCTCACGGTCGTTTTGCCTGGTCCGCGCTGGAGGGTGTCCCCTTCAACATTGTGATGATCGCGGCTGCGGGGTTGTTCGGGCCCGTGTACGGCATCGAGGCGCTCGCGTGGGGCTTCGTGATCGGCTCCGCGCTGCGGTTGTCCTTCCAGATCCCACCGCTGCGCACGCTGGGGACCAAACTGCGACCGAGCTTTGACCTCAAGGATCCGGGGTTCCGCGAAATCGCCCGGCTGGCCCCGCCCATGCTGGTGGGCACGGCGCTGACCAACGTGAACACCATGGTGGACCGCGCGGTCGCCTCCAGCCTGGACGAGGGCAGCATCACCGCGCTGTCCTACGGATGGCGACTGGTGCACTTGCCCGAGACGTTGCTGATCGCCTCGCTTCTGGTCCCGCTCTACCCGGCGTTGAGCGCATCGGCCAAGAACGCCCCGGAGCTGCGTCGGCTCGTGGGCAGGGGGCTTTCTGTCACGGTCACGGTGTTGACGCCCATCTGCGTGGTGCTCGCCGTGGGTGCCGTCTCGGTGGTCGACCTCGCGTTCGGTTACGGCGCGTTCGACGACACTCAGGTCGCCGTCACCGCCACCGCACTCCTTTGGTACACCCCCGCGTTGCTGGCCCTGGGTTGTCGGCAGGTCATCGTGCGGGCCTCCTACGCCGTGGGGGATTCCCGGTCTCCGGTGACCATTGCCATTATCGCGATGGTCATCAACGTGGTGGGTGACATCGTCCTGGGCCCGCTCATGGGCGTTGCGGGCATTGCCCTGGCCACCACGTTGTCGTTCATCTTCGCCGCGGTCGGTAATGGCTGGTTGCTTTACCGCAGGCATCACGGGCTGGAACCGGGCATGCTGCGCGGGCTCGTTGTCCGTGCGGTCCTGTTGGCCGCAATTGCCACCGTGGGGGCGCTGGCCCTGCAGACATTCGTGGTCGATCTACCGGCGTTCGTCATCCTCGCGACGATCACCGCTGGAGTCTTCGCGATCTACCTTTTGGGGCTGCTGTTCATGCGCGCCCCCGAGCGCACCGTGGTGACGGAGATGATCGGCGCCATGCGGCGCAAGAAGCGCGGCTAGCTCCGGCCAGGAAGCAAGCTCTGCAGCCGCTGGGTCACCAGATAGCCGGCCGGCGCGGGATCCTTGGGGTCCCACACACTGTGCCGTGCCCGCATGCCCCAGCGCAGAGTGTCCACGACGTCGCTCGCGAGCCCGCCGCGGCGCTCGCGGTTGGCGCGCCGAAGATCGCCGGCGAACCACGAGTAACGCACACCGGGGCGACCGTCGGAAAGGTTCGGCATGGGCTCTCCCAGCTCGGTACGGGCCCAAGCGTCGACCAGTCCCGGGCGGGCCTTTTCGGCCAGTGCCATAGAACCGTAGAAGCGGCCGTTGAGGTCGGTGAGGTGGGGAGCGCCGTCGTCACCGGTGAGGAACTGGAGTTCCACCAGGCCGGACCACCCGAGATCGCGCAGGAGGTCCTCGGAACGGGCGACCAGTTCCTCATCCACCGGGACCGTGACGGCTCGGGATGAGGCGCCGTAGGGCGTGGGGAACAGCCGCGGGCTGACCTGTTGAACGCGGGCGCGCAGGCGGCCCTCGTGGAAAATGCCAATGAGCGCACTGAGGCCGCCGTTGACGGGGCGCTGCAGGATGGGCTCGGCCCCGGCGTCCAGGATGCGCTCCACCTGGGACTGAGCGGAAGCGCTGTCCGCGAACAGTCGGGCGTCGATGCGGTGGGGGCGGGTCTGGCCCTGTGACCAGTGGGCACGGCACTTGACCACCACGGGCCCATGCCAGTTGGCGAGTTCCTCGCGCGTTGCGGCCACGGTGTAGGGAGCGGCCAATCCGGCTACTGCGGAAGCTTCCGCGAGGGTCACCTTGTCCAGGCCGGCGTGCACTGCGGACTTGTCGGGGTGGGGCACAACCGCGGGGATCTGGTCCTTGTATGCGGACAACGCGGCCATCCAGTCGTCACCGCCGCCGAAGACGATCTCGTAGGAGCCCTCCTCGATGGCGGCTTGAACTCCGTGCAGGAACGCGGAATCGTCCCCGCGAGGCTTGGGCACAAAATGATGCACGGAACTCGCTCGAGACGCCCCGGGCATTCCGCCGCCGATAGGCGTGCCGATTCCCACGTGCCACCCCGCGCGTCCAAGCGCGCGTGCACCCGTTAGAGCCCCCCGGTCGCGTCCCGTGCTGACGATCAATGCACGACGCTGTCTAACCATGTTTTGACAGTAGCAGTGGAGGTTACCGGTGGGTGAACAACCGGTTAACCATGTCGGGGGTGCTGCGTACGCTGGATGCATGACCAGGTTCGAGGTCAATGAATTGTTCTCCGTGCCCCGTGAACGTCAGGAACCGGCTCCCGGCGCGGTGCACCTTCCTGACTGGTTGGATCCCGAACGGCAGGCCCAGTTGGTCACGCAGTGTCGCGTGTGGGTCAGGGACTCTCCCATGCGCCACCAGGTGATGCCCGGCGGAGGCCGGATGTCCGTGCAGTCCGTAATGCTGGGGCGCAATTGGCGGCCCTACCGGTACGGGGCGAGTGCGGGTCCGGGGATCCAGGAGCTACCGGACTGGCTGGTGCACACGGGTCAGCGTGCCGCAGCGGACGCGTACGGGGAGCTCAGTGAGTTGGCGTTGAACTTCGAACCGGATTCCGCGCTGATCAACTACTACGACTCCCAGGCACACATGGGTATGCACCAGGACAAGGACGAATACTCGGCCGCGCCCATCGTGTCCCTGTCACTGGGGGACACGTGCGTGTTCCGGTTCGGTAATACTGAGACCCGCACCGCGCCCTATCAGGACATCGAACTGCGCTCGGGGGACCTGTTCGTCTTCGGCGGCCCGTCCCGGTACGCGTTCCACGGAGTGCCCAAGGTGTACCCCGGAACCGGTGGTCCGCAGTTGGGCATGAAGCACGGTGGCAGGCTCAACATCACGCTGCGGATGACCGGGGACGGGACTAGCGGAGGGTTTGGGCTTGAGAAGCGGGGCGGGTGAG
>JAKDKI010000450.1 GCA_030453435.1 Kocuria sp. | reverse complement strand
TGGATACTGTCCTGGCACAGATCGACAAGAACTACGGCAAGGGTTCGGTCATGCGTCTGGGTGACCGCCCGGCCACTCGCATCGAGACCATTCCCACCGGTTCCATCGCTCTGGATGTGGCTCTGGGCATCGGTGGTTTCCCGCGCGGTCGCGTGGTCGAGATCTACGGCCCTGAGTCGTCCGGTAAAACCACCGTGGCGCTCCACGCCGTAGCCAGCGTTCAGCGTGCCGGTGGAATTGCCGCGTTCATCGACGCCGAGCACGCGCTGGACCCCGTTTACGCTGAGAAGCTCGGAGTGGACACGGACAATCTGCTCGTGTCCCAGCCGGACACCGGTGAGCAGGCCCTGGAGATCATGGACATGCTGGTGGGATCCGGTTCCATCGACATCGTCGTGATCGACTCCGTGGCCGCGCTGGTCCCCAAGGCGGAAATTGAAGGTGAAATGGGTGACAGCCACGTGGGCCTGCAGGCACGTTTGATGTCCCAGGCATTGCGTAAGATCACCGGTCGCCTGTCACACACGAATACCACCGCCATCTTCATCAACCAGTTGCGCGAGAAGATCGGCGTGTTCTTCGGATCTCCGGAAACCACCACCGGTGGTAAGGCTCTGAAGTTCTACGCTTCGGTGCGCGTGGACGTGCGTCGTATTGAAACTCTCAAGGATGGCGCTAATCCCGTGGGTAACCGTACCCGCGCCAAGATCGTCAAGAACAAGATGGCCCCGCCCTTCAAGCAGGCCGAATTCGACATTCTGTACGGCCAGGGCATCTCCATCGAGGGCGGCCTGATCGATATGGGTGTCGAGCACGGCATCGTCAAGAAGTCCGGCGCCTGGTTCACCTACGAGGGCGACCAACTGGGGCAGGGCAAGGAAAACTCCCGCCGGTTCCTGAAGGACAACCCTGAGCTGGCAGCGGAGATCGAGCGGAAGATCCTCGTCAAGCTCGGTATTGCGGAGGGTACCGAGGAGCCCGAAGACGGCGCCGAAGTGGAAGCCTCGAAGGACGACATCCTCGAGGTTCCCAATGCCAGTAAACCGGAACTACCCGCGTTCTGATCGAGGTGACTGAGCGATGAGCCAGTCCTCTCGCTACAACTCCCGGCGCCGCAGGGCCTCGGCCCGATACCGAGGTCCTGCGGAGCCGCCCGCGGAAGGCGCTGCCGGTCAGGACAATGAGCCCGATCAGCATGAAGTTGCTCGAGCCATCGTGCTGCGCCAGCTCACCGCGTCCGCCAAATCTCGTAAACAGCTCGAAGACAAGCTCGCTGACCGTGACGTTCCCGAAGGCGTGGCCCAAGAAGTTCTGGACCGCTTCGAAGAGGTCAACCTGGTGGACGACCGCTCCTTCGCCGCTATGTTCGTCCGGTCGCGAGCGGAAACACGCAAGCTTTCCCGCAGTGCATTACGTCGTGAGCTCCAACAACGGGGCATCACTGGTGAGTTGGCTGAGGAAGCTCTCGAACAACGCACCGACGAGGACGAGACCGAGGACGCCCACGATCTCGTGCGGAAGAAAATGCCCAGGAGTATCGATTTCTCGGATCGCAAAGAAGTCGACAAGGTCACTCGGCGGCTTGTCAGCATGCTCGGCCGCAAGGGGTACCCGCCCGGACTCGCCTTCGGAGTGGTGAAAGAGGAGCTGTCGGCGTTCGGCACCGAGGATGACTTTTCGGAACCGGACCCCTGGCCCAGCATCTAGCAAGCTAGCAAGCAAGCGAGCGTCCGTCTCGCCGAACATTGCGCCGGTGGCGGCTCGACCTCCAACCTCTCCGGTGATGGATAGTGCAGGCACCCGGGGCGTAACCGGTTGGATCGTTCCAGAACCGTCACATCGGCACCTTTGCGCTGCAGCCCCATGGCAGTGCTCAAACCTCCGATTCCGGCACCGATTACCGCCGCGCGCATAGTCGCCACCCTTTCTCATGAAGGTTCGGGTTAATTTGACCTGGTCCTTAACATAGTGGGGTGACTCAACTGACCGACACCCTGGCAAATGCCGCCCCCTCCGCCTCTGATCTACCCGCGCCCGCCTATGAGGTGCGCACCCTGGGCTGTCAGATGAACGCCCACGATTCGGAGCGCATCACCGGTCTGCTCGAAGAAGCCGGCT
>JAKDKI010000449.1 GCA_030453435.1 Kocuria sp. | reverse complement strand
GGCCTGCGGTGATGCAGCGGATTCATCGCATTGAAGGCGTGGGTCAGGATGCCGGCCCCGGCGCGGAAGGCTCGCAGGGCGTCGTCGTAGGTCGCGTTCGTATGACCGATCGCGACGGTCACCTCCGCCGCTCGCAGTTGCTGAATGGCCTGGGCAGCTCCGGGAAGTTCTGGTGCCAGAGTGAGCTGCCGGAGAGTGCCGTCCGCCGCATCGATCAGCTGACCGACCGCTTCGGGAGTGGGCGTGACCAGCAGATCTTCAGCGTGCGCACCCCGATGTCCCGGATCGAGGAAAGGGCCTTCCGCGTGTGAACCCAGGACGGCGGGATGCTCTCGCGTGAGCTCTGCGGCCCATGCGAGCCGCTCGGCCATGGCGGGAACGGCATCCGTGACGAAGGAGAGCAGGGAGGACGTGGTGCCGTGCTGTCGATGAACTTCCAAGGCCTTGAGAGCGGCCCCGGGGCCATCGTCGAAGGCGTAGCCGCCCGCGCCGTGGCAATGGATGTCCACGAACCCTGGGGTCAGCCAAGCACCGCGCAGATCAACCACGTGCGTTTGATCGTTCACGCCTGTCTGCGCAGTGGCCAACCGCGAGCGCCACGAGTCCCCGGTGCCCAGATCCTCGATCAGGCCGTCACTGAGCAGTATCCATCCGTCCCGGATGATCTGGCGGTCGGTGACCAGGTGGGCGTTGTGGAGCAAGGTGCGCTCAGTGAGGTCCCGAGTCATAGAGGGATTCCTCCTTGGGCAGCCCGCGTGAAGTGTGAATGTTCTTCATTATGCGTCCTTCGAGTGTCGATGTGACCACGTCTATTGAGGTTGCCCCGAGCATGAGTCACGCTGAATGAAACTGACGACCGAGAAGAGTGGAGGGCTGACGCCGTGCGACTGGTGCTGTGCGAATCCGTGGCGGAGACCGGGCAGGTTGCCGCGAGCATCTTTGCCGCGAGGGTCGAGCAGGGGCCCTGCGTACTCGGGCTCGCGACGGGGAGTTCACCGCTGCCCGTTTACCAAGATCTGATTCGCCGTTATCGCGAATCGGAGGTGTCCTTCGCCGAGTGCGTGGCCTTCACCCTCGACGAGTACGTGGGGCTACAGCCGTCTGATTCGCGGTCCTACAGGGCCACCATCCGCGACGGGTTCGTGGATCACGTGGATCTGCCCGTGGGTGCCCTGCACTCCCCCGACGCCGCCGACCCGGACCCCGAAGCACTGCGCCAAGCCGCCGCGACCTACGAAGAGACGATCCGCCTGTCCGGCGGGATCGACGTGCAACTGCTGGGAATTGGGGCCAACGGCCACATCGGCTTCAACGAGCCCTCTTCGTCATTGGCTTCACGCACCCGGATCAAGGCGCTGACGCAGCAGACCCGCGAGGACAACGCACGGTTCTTCGGTGAGGGCGAGACCGTCCCCAAGCTCTGCCTGACCCAGGGCCTCGGAACCATCCTGGACAGCCGTCACGCCGTGCTCGTGGCGCAGGGAGAGGGAAAGGCCGACGCCGTCGCCGCGGCCGTGGAGAGCCCGGTCTCCTCCGCGTGCCCGGCCTCGGTGGTGCAAATGCACCCTCACGCCACTGTGATCCTGGACCCCGCCGCAGCGAGCCGACTGAAGAACGTGGATTACTACCGGCACGTCCAATCGCTCAATGACGAACTGGGGCTTTTGCCCTAGTCGAGCTGCCTCCGCCAGCGAGCGCGACCGCCATGGGCTGCGGGCGGAATTTCTGTCCGTGCTCGGATCCAAGAGCACCGAGTGTGCCGTGCCCGTCCTGGAACGAAAGCGCCGCGGGACACCGGGCCCCGCGGCGTCGTCGTACCCGAAAGTCGAACTAGGAATCCCGCAGGACGCGGTAGCCCTTGCGCGGGTCGTAACCGTGGATCTCGCGAGTATCCAGCACCGCCATGAAATCCAGAACGTCCGGGGAGATGATCTGGCCCGGAACCAGCACCGGGAAGCCTGGCGGGTATGGCGTCACGAATCCGGCCGAGACGGGTTTCTCACCGTTGGCCACCCGCTCGCGCAGCTCCTCGTGGGCAATGTGTTCCACGGACTTGCGGCGCTGGCCCTTGAAAAAGGCGGCCCGCATGTCACCGTCCGGAAGCTCCTCGTCCGTGGCGTACCCGGG
>JAKDKI010000448.1 GCA_030453435.1 Kocuria sp. | reverse complement strand
CGGGTTTGACTTCGCGGGGAACCGAAATCCGCATGACTGCCACGCTCCTGCCGTAAGCGGGGCGCGCGAGCCAGGCTGATTGCGCTCAAGGCTCCGCGTCGAACCCCGGGGTGTCACTCCATTGTGCACGCTGGGTAGTGATCTGCGATACAGGAACGGTTCAAAGGCGCGAGCGGTCATCGGGCGGGAACACTCGCACTTCACCTTTCGGAGTGGGACGTCACGCGGGAACCATCAGAGTGGCACATTTCAGGCATAGGCTCGCGGCCCGAACATTCTGGGCAGAGCGTCGCACTTCGAAGTCCCGTTTCGCTGCGTTCCTGTGCCAGAAATGTTCGAGGCAGAGATCCTGGTGTGGATCTCTGCCTCGAATGTTCACCCGGTCATTCCACCGGTGTTAGCGCTGCGCGATCTGCCCGGCGGCCTCCGGATCGGAGTCATCCAGGAACTTCTCGATGCGGGCGGCCTCGTCCATTTCGCCGATCTGCGCGGCAGCCTTGCCCAGCGCAGCGAGTGCTCGTAGGAATCCGCGGTTCGGTTCGTGGGAGTACAGCACCGGCCCGTGGCCCTTCCAGCCGTGGCCGCGCAGGGCGTCCAGACCGCGGTGGTAGCCCACGCGAGCGTAGGCGTAGCCCTCCAGCGTGCGGCCGTCCGCGAGTGCCTCTTCAGCGAGGATGGCCCACGGCAGCTGCTCCTTGGGGAACGCGGCGGCGAGATCCTCGGCTTCGTCCCCCGCGTCGAAGCGCGCGGTCAGCTGGGGGTTCTCCTCCAGGTAGGTGGGCTCCGGTCCGTCCAGGAGATTCTTGCCGATGAGTGCCACGATGGTTCCTTTCCACGATCGTCATGGGGTCTGCTGCCCACTCTACGCAGGCTCGACGACGCCGCTCGCGGCCTTTCGCGCCCGGCGTGACTTACTGCTCGATCATGATCCCCACACCCGGACCCAGCGGCAGGTTGAAGAAGTAGAAGACCATGAGGATCACGGTCCACGCCGCCCAGAAGGGCACCACAAACGGGATCATGCGGGCCATGACCGTACCGAGGCCGGCCTCCGGTTCGTACTTCCGGAGCATGGCCAGCAGCACCACCATGTACGGGTTCAGCGGAGTCATCACTTGGGTGGCGGAGTCGCCCACGCGGAAGGCCGCCTGGATGAACGCGGGTTCAAAGCCCAGGATGCCGAACATGGGCACGAAGACCGCCGCCATGAGGGTCCACATGGACGACCCGGAAATGATGAACAGGTTCAGCAGCGAGCACAGCAGAATGAAGCCGATGATCACGGGGAACCCGGTGACGCCCACGTTCTGCAGCGCCGTCGCACCGGTCACGGCAATCCACGAGCCGATTCCGGACCAGTTGAACAGCGCAATGAACTGGCCCAGGATGAACGCCAGCACCAGGAAGGACGTCATGTCCTTGAGCGCCTCGCCCATCATGACCGGGACGTCCTTGAAGCCCCGGATGGAGCCGGCGATGCGCCCGTACACATAGCCGCTCACCGAGAAGAACACGAAGATGATGAACACGATGGACGCCAGCAGCGGGGAGGCCGGGAGGAAGTTGCCGTCTTCATTACGCCACGGGGAATTGGGCAGCAGCGCGAAGATCACCATGGCCACGCCGATCAACGCAAACGTCACGCAAGCCCAGATCAGCGCCTTCTTCTCCCGCGGGGACAACGCCGCTTCCGTCTTGGGCTCCTGGGACTCGCTCACTGTCTGCTCGTCGCCCACGATTCGCATGGAGCGGGTGTCGGTCATCAACTGAGCGGTCTCTGGGTTGACCTCTTCGGTGGACACGTTGGAACGCTGGATGCGCGGTTCCACAATCTTGTCGATCACCCAACCGGCGATCACGGAGAGCACGAGCGCCGAGACGATGTTGAAGTAGTAGTTGGAGATCGGGTTGACCTCGGTCGCGTTCTCCGCGAGCGCGGGCACCGTGGGGATCACAGCGTTGGTGATGCCCGCGAACAGGGCGTCGAGCGACGTCGGGAAGATATTGGTCGAGTAACCGGCACCGGCCGCGGCAAAGCCACCCAATAGACCGGCCACGGGGTGCCGTCCGGCAGCCTTGAAGGCGAGCGCGGCCAGCGGCGGGATCACCACGAACGCGGAGTCCGCCA
>JAKDKI010000447.1 GCA_030453435.1 Kocuria sp. | reverse complement strand
TTCAACTGGGGCAACGGCAAGTTCCCTGCCATGACCGAACCGGTCCCCTCGTACAACAACGTGACCTGGTGGGGGAACTTCGGTGAGTACGGCTTCCTGACCAAGCTGCGTTCCGAGCAGCTGCGCGACATCGGTCCATCGCTGACCCCGCAGGCCGCGTGGAACCTGCTGCAGGGAGTGGAAACCCTCCCCCAGCGCATGGACGCCCACGTGGCGAACGCGCAAGAGGTCGTGCAGTGGCTGACCACCGATCCGCGCATCGGCTACGTGAACTACGCGGGTCTCGAAGATCACCCGCACCACGAACGCGCCCAGAAGTACTTGCCCCAGGGCATCGGTTCCGTGTTCGCCTTCGGTGTAGCCGGCACCGATCAGCTCAGCGGCCGCGAAGTGGGCGGCCGGTTCATCGAGAACCTGCAGCTGGCCTCGCACCTGGCCAACATTGGTGACGCCCGCACCCTGGTGCTGCACCCGGCGTCCACCACCCACCAGCAGCTCACCTCCGAGCAGCTGGAATCCGGCGGCGTGAGGGAAGACCTGATTCGCATTTCCGTGGGTCTCGAGGACCCCGCGGACATCCTGTGGGATCTGGACCAGGCACTGACCGCCGCGACCGGGATCAACCGCGAGGGCGACGTCGTCGAAACCGTGACGCCCGCAGCGGCCACCGCCGAACCCACGTCCGAAAAAGCTGCCGAAGGAGTCCACGCATGAGCACCGAACGCACCTGGGTGGGCCCCAGCGCCCCCGAGCGACTGAACATCCTGCGCAACACCGAGTCGATCGCGATCGTGGGCATGTCCAATAAGCCCGCGCGGGCCAGCTACTTCGTGGCCACGTATCTACTGTCTTCGTCCCCGTACCGCGTGTACTTCGTGAACCCCGTGTTGGACGAGGTGCTGGGCCAGAAGGTCTACCCCTCGCTCGCGGACCTGCCCGAGGTCCCGGACATGGTGGACGCGTTCCGCAAGGACTCCGATCTGCCCGGCGTGGCCCAGGAGGCCGTGGACCTCGGCGCCAAGACCGTGTGGATGCAGCTGGGCTCGTGGAGCGAGGAAGCCGCGGCGATCGCCGAGAACGCCGGGCTCAACGCCGTGATGGATCGCTGCGTGAAGATCGAACACGCCCGCTTCCACGGCGGCCTGCACCTGGCCGGCTTCAACACCGGGGTGATTTCCGCCAAGCGTCAGGTGGTTGCCTGACGGTCATTGGGTGACCAACCAATTGATCCCGCCTCACTGCGTAGTAACCACGGTTACTTTGCAGTGAGGCGGGATCACATGGTTCTGGGGCCTGCTGTTCTCCGGCCCAGCTGCAAACTGCCGACGTCGCTCTCAGCCCAACCGCAACACCACGGCCGCGCGTTCCCAGCCCTGGGACTCGCGGGCGGGAACTTCGTCCTCGGGGACCACGGTGTACAAACGCTCGGCATCAGCAAGAAAGGCCTCGTTGGCCATGGACGAGACCAACGGGTCCAGCACCTCGGCAGGATCGCGTTCGGTGGAGGCGTCAGTGAGCAGCGGGCCCATGTAGGCAACCTCGTCCTGCACGGACAGCGTGGAGTGCGCTACCGGCTTGCCCCATTCGTCCACTTCGAACCGCGTGACGTCCCCCATGGGTGCATCGAACATCCCGGACTCACCCGGGAAACTCAGTCCACGGTCCAGCTCCTGAACCGCACCCGTCAGCAAGATGCCCTGCGAGAGCACCTCCTTCTCCTGAGCATTCACGGCGCCGCGGGCCATCACGACCTGATCCTCGGGACAGACCAACACGAGCCCGTCCTTTGAAGGGACTGAACCGTCCCAGGCCACCACGTTCTGCGGCGGTGCTTCGGTTCCGCGCACCGCATCCCAACCGGCCACCCAGTCCTTGAGGTCGTCTTCCCATTGCTGCGCCATGCGATTCTCCTTTCTCGGCAAGCTATTGCCCCGAGTATCTCACTCGCCCTATCACACCAGGTGGCGTTTGTCATGCAGTCCTCTATCCTGGGAAGGTTCGCTGATTTTCGCCATTTGTTCCCTAAATTCGAGGAGTTGTCACCCGTGAATGCCAGAAAAACATTACAAGTCACTCTGGCCTTTGTCGGGCTCCTGGTGGGGGCTGGCTTCGCGACCGGTCAAGAAGT
>JAKDKI010000097.1 GCA_030453435.1 Kocuria sp. | reverse complement strand
AGCGCGGTGAGGAGCACGTTGCGTTCCAGGGACTGTGCCTCGTCCACGATCACGAATGCATCATGCAGAGAGCGGCCACGGATGTGGGTCAGGGGCAGCACCTCGAGCATGCCGCGGGCCACGACCTCCTCGACAACCGTGGTCGAGACGACCGATGAGAGCGTGTCGAAGACCGCCTGGCCCCACGGATTCATCTTCTCTTCCTCGGTGCCCGGCAGGTAGCCCAGATCCTGACCGCCCACGGCGTAGAGCGGGCGAAACACCATGATCTTGCGGTGCTCACGGCGCTCCAACACCGTCTCCAGGCCGGCACACAAGGCCAGTGCAGACTTGCCGGTGCCGGCGCGGCCGCCCAGGGATACGATGCCCACCTCGGGGTCCAGGAGCAGGTCGATCGCCAAGCGTTGCTCGGCGGAACGGCCGTGCAATCCGAAGACGTCGCGGTCCGCGCGCACCAGACGGGTGCTGCCGTCATCGTGCACGCGCCCCAATGCGTGGCCCTTGGACGAGCGCAGAATCAAACCCGTGTTCGTCGGCATCTGAGCGGTCTGCGCCAGGTGTACCTGGGAGTCTGCGTAGAGCTGCTCGAGCTCCTTGTCCGTGACGTCGAGAGACTCCGTGCCGCTGTACTCATCATTAGTACCCACCCACTCCGCGCGGTATTCATCTGCCTCGAGCCCCAGCGCGGAAGCCTTCACACGCATCGGCAGGTCCTTGGACACCACGCACACATCGTGACCTTCTTGTGCCAAGTTCTTGGCCACCGACAGAATGCGCGAGTCGTTGTCCTTGAGCCGGAAACTCTGCGGCAGAACGGTGTCCGCCACATGGTTGAGTTCCACGACCAGGCAACCACCGCTGGTGCCCAACGGAATGGGGTGGTCCAGTCCCCCGTGCTCCACGCGCAGATCGTCCAACAGCCGCAGGGCCTTGCGGGCGAAGAACCCCAGTTCAGGATCGTGCCGCTTGGCTTCGAGCTCCGTAATCACCACCACGGGTAGCACCACGCGGTGCTCCGCGAACCGCAGGATGGCTCGGGGATCGGACAACAGGACAGACGTATCAATCACGTAGGAACGTACCGTTTCGGCCGTGGCCGGGGTGGACGGTGCAACTACGGATTCGGTGCTGACGGTCATGGAAGCCTTCCGACGTTGGGTCAACCGATTGCTCAGGGGTTACCGGTTGCTTTCAACGTAGGGACCGCAAGGATGCGCAAGTCACACTCGCGGTGAACGGCGCGTGAATTCGGGCTGGGGACTCAGTTGCCGAAGCGCCGCTGACGCGTCGCGTAATTACGCAGGGCGCGCAGGAAGTCCACGCGGCGGAAGTCCGGCCACAGGGCCTCGCAGAAGTAGAACTCGCTGTAGGCGGATTGCCACATCAGGAAGCCGGAGAGCCGCTGCTCGCCAGAAGTCCGAATCAGTAGGTCCGGGTCCGGTTGCCCACGTGTGTAGAGGCGCGCGGAAATGTCATCCACGGACAGGGTCTCGGCCAGCGCCTCTACTGAATCCCCGCGGTCTCGGGTGTCCCTGATGACTTCGCGAACGGCGTCGACAATTTCCTGCCGTCCGCCGTAGCCCACCGCAATGTTCAAGTGCGGACCGGGGTTGTCCGCGGTCGACTCCGCAATGCACTCAACCTGCTCCCGCAAGCGAGGAGGCAGAGAATCCAGGGCACCCACCGGCTGGATCCGGCACAGTGCCTCGTCCTGCAGCTGGGTGACCAACCCCGAGATGATCTCAATCAGCGCGGTGAGCTCTTCCTGCGGCCGTTTCAGATTCTCGGTGGAGAGGATGTAAAGAGTGACCACGTCGATGTGAAGATCCGCGCACCAGTGCAAGAACTCCACGATCTTCTGGGCACCGGCCTTGTGGCCGTCAGCAGTGGAAGCACCGAACTGGCGAGCCCAGCGACGATTGCCGTCCACCAGGACACCCACGTGATGCGGCAGGGTGTCCTCTTTCAGGCTGCTGGCCAGGCGCGACTCGTACAGCGAGTACAGCGGGCGGGGTAGTTTCACCGTAGAGATCCTCCCCTGTTTCGACTGGGCCAACACACAACCATGCCCTCTAAACTACCCGTATGGGCAGCCGCCGGTGGTCAAGCGAATCCCCAAACACCCTCGTGTTCGCTCCGGTTGGCAGCGGAGAAAGTGACTGGTGATATGACGCGCGGTAACAGTACCCGCACCGGCTCCACGGTGCACCGGGCCAGCGAGAGCCTGAGTGCGGCGGCGGAGCGAATCATCGAGAAGAAGCCGGCGTGGCGTGGCTGGATCCACGCCGGGTTCGCCCCGGTGGCGTTGGCTCTCGGGTTGATCGCGGTGTTCTTGGCACCCACCACCGAACTACGCGTCGCGTGCGTGGTGTATTCGATCACCGCGGTGATGCTCTTCGGCACCTCTGCCGTGTACCACCGCTTCTACTGGGGGCCCCGGATGAATGCCGTGCTGCGCCGGCTGGATCACTCCAACATCGCGCTGGTGATTGCCGGTACCTACACGCCCCTGGCAGTGGCGCTACTGTCGCCTGACGCGGCCCAAGTGCTGCTGATCATTATCTGGTCCCTGGGCGCGGCGTTGGTGATCTTCCGAGTTTTCTGGATGCACGCTCCTCGCTGGCTCTACACCCCGCTCTACATCTTCATGGGCTGCCTGTCGCTGGTGTATCTCCCGGCGTACTTCGCCGCGAACGTCCCGGCCACCCTCCTGGTGATCGCCGGCGGCGTCTTCTACATCGGTGGGGCCGTCTGCTACGCGCTCAAACGCCCGCGCCTGCTGCCCACGGTTTTCAGCTTCCACGAGGTCTTCCACGCGTGCACGATCCTGGGTTTCGTGTGTCACTACATCGCGATCATGCTGGCCATGTTCATGGGCTAACGCGCAATTCCCACCAGCACGCCCCACGACGACGCCGCTACGCCCGGTCCAGGAGCTCACCCACCTTTTCCGGCGAGCGCACCGGCAGTTCGCACTGACCGTAGCGGCACAGCCACACCGCGAATTCTTTGCTTGATGCCTCGGGGACGCCGTAGGGCGCGTGCTCCTCGCCCAGCACTAGGACATCGGTGACTCGACGCGCCCCTGCGCTCGACTGAACTTGTTCCCAGTCCGCGTCGCTCGCATGCACCACTTCGAGCAACGCCGGCGGCTCGGCGCGTAGCAACCACGCATGCAGGGTGCCCCCAGCGGCGGTCGCCGCACGAGTGGCCAGCCCCTGGGCCGGTTTCACCAGCAGGTCCACCAACTCATCGTTCGAGCGCCCCGCAATCTCGGGTTGACCGAGCAGCACGAGCCACCGGGCCAGGCACGACTGCGCCGACGCCGCGACGTCGTCGAACGGGTCCGCCTTGCCCGTGGCACCCGCCGCGACCAGAACGGCATCCGGTTCCGCCGAATCCATGGGGGTGTCCCCGCGCATGAACTTTTCAACCGTTGCCTGTGCCAGCTCCAGGCTGCGGGCGTACCACTGCTCGAGTCCAGTGGCACGGTACATAGCCAGAAAGGCCAGACCCGCGCGCACGTAATCCTCCAGTTGCCCGTCGTGCGGATCCACGGTTCCTTGGCGGGACGTGCGCGCCAAGGTCTTGGTCTCCGCCTCCCAGTGCCGCGTCCACACGAACTCAGCGGCCCATTCGGCGGTCTCCAGCCACTCGGGAACGTCTAGTAGCACGGCAGCCTCAGCGAGCGCTTCGATGGCCATGCCGTTCCACGCGGTCACGACCTTGTCATCGCGTTCCGGAGGAGTGCGCTGCTCGCGTTGCTCCCACAGTTCCTCCCGCACGTTCTGATCCAGGATTCCCGTGACAGCGCCCGACTCGCCCCAGCCGGCCACAGCGGGTTGCGGTTCGCCGACGTCGCCGTGAGAGAACGTGTAATACGCACCTTCGCGCTCGCCACCGGGAGTGACGGGATCGCTGTCCGCATCTAGAGAGGCGGCAATTGCTCCTTGTTCGGTGATCATCTCGCGGGCCAGCCAGGTCACAATGCCCTGAGCCGCGTTCCGATACCGCGCGGCGCGAACGGGATCGGTGCCGCGTTTCTCCAGATACCGCGCGGTGTGGGCCAGTACCCGTAGCAACTGGCCATTGTCGTAGAGCATCTTTTCGTAATGCGGCAGGGACCAGTCCGGGGTCACCGAGTAGCGGAAGAACCCACCGCCCACGTGATCGTGCAGGGCACCGGTCACCATAGCGTCCAGGGTGGCGGTAAGAAGTTCCGCTGCCCGCGCCGAATCTGCGCTATCGCGCGATGCCACAAGAAGTAGCGACTCCAACATGGGAGACGGCGGGAACTTGGGGCCGTTGCCGAAGCCTTCGTGCGTTGAGTCCCGTGCCACTTCCAGGGCATCGAGCCACGGGCCGATCAGCTGGGATTCCTGCTCGTCAATGTTTCCTGCGGGATCCAGAGCCTCGATACGCACCGGGCCGGTGCTGTGCCGATCCGTTCCGAGCATGGAGGCCACCGCTTCCGGGTGACGCTGCAGCGCATCCGTGACGGACTGCGCGCCCTGAAGCACCTGTTCGCGTCGCTCGGTCCAGGCATCATCCACAGCGCGCAGCACCTGCGTGAACGAGGGCCTACCCTGCATAGGACGCGGCGGGTAGTAGGTACCCGCGTGGAAAGCCTGCCCCTGGGGTGTGAGGAAAACTGTCATGGGCCAGCCGCCCTGTTGTGTCAGCAACTGAGTGGCGGACATATACAGCGCATCCACGTCGGGGCGCTGTTCACGATCCACCTTGATGGCCACGAAGTGCGCATTGATGTATTCCCCCACCGAGGGATCCTCGAATGACTCGTGAGCCATCACGTGACACCAGTGACACGCCGCATAGCCCACGGACAACAACACGGGTACATCACAGGTGCGGGCCTCAGAAAAAGCTTCCGGCCCGAACTCCCACCAGTCCACGGGGTTCTGGGCGTGCTGCAGCAGATACGGGCTGGTGGAGTTGGCAAGCCTGTTGGTCATAACCCAACGATGTCACGAGCCCCTCACACGCATAAAGGGTAGGGACCGAAAAAGGGGCCCGTCCCGATGCTAACAACCAAGTTCTCAGCATCGGAGCGGACCCCTTCTGGTCTGCTCCAGCGATCAGTCGCGATGCGCGGAGCTCCCGCCGTTCTCACCCCGGTCTGCACCCGGTGCGGTGCGTGGCTTGGGTGCGCGAGCGGCGCCGTCGGCGTCGGAATCTGCGGACGCGTCCTGACCGTCGCGAGCGTGCGCGTAACCGCCCACGCCCTCTTCCGCCGCCCGCTGCTCGGCGTACTGGGCGCGGTAGCGCAGCCGACGATTTCGACGGTTGAAGTCGATGATCAGGAGGATCACCACAGCGACCAAGAAGAAGGTCGCAATGAAGCCCGCTAGTCCGGGCGAAACCTGGCTGGGTTCCAGACCGGGTTTGAGGTCACCCGCGGGATTTTCCGTGGCCGCTTGAAGCAGCACGGTGGTCAACATGTTCACGGCTGGTTACGCCTTTCGAGGGGAAGATGTCTGGGCGTCAGGATCGATACCGGCGAACAGATCGGTCTCCGGAACGGAGGTTTCCACGCGAGAATCCGCCAGGGAATAGTCCTCCCACGGCCAGACCTCTGCCTGCATGTCCGAAGACACAGCGAAGAACGGGCCGTCCGGGTCCACCTGCGTGCGGTGGCAGCGCAGGGCTGTGTCACGAGCGGAGAAGGTGTCCGGGCACTCGATCTTGGTGGTGGTTTCGTGGCGAGGCACCGGCGGACGGTGACCCTCGGGATCGGTCTCCTGCAACGCGGCAATCCGCTCGGCGTACGGGGACTGGAAACCGCGCTCCTCCAGCGCCTCGTGCAGCGCAATGAACCGCTCCACGTTGAACGCGCGATCGTAGTAGACCTTGAGCGGGGTCCAGGGCTCACCGGTACCCGGGTACGCTTCCGGATCGCCGGCCTTGCGGTAGGCCTCCATGGACACGTTGTGCGTCTGAATGTGATCCGGGTGCGGGTAGCCGCCGTTCTCGTCGTAGGTCAGGATCACGTGCGGACGGAACTCACGTACCAGCTGCACGAGCGGTGCCGAGGCTCGTTCGAGCGGCTGCAGCGCAAAGCAACCCTCCGGCAGCGGGGGCAGCGGGTCGCCCTCGGGCAAGCCTGAATCGGCGAAACCGATCCAGCGGTGTTCGATGTTCAGCGCCGCGGCCGCCTGGGCCATTTCCTCGCGGCGCAGGCCCGGGAGATCGCGCTCCGCCCACGGAACGCCTTCCATCTGGGCGTTGAGGATGGAGCCCTGCTCGCCACCGGTACAGGTGGCCACCATGACGCGAGCACCCAGGCCCACGTAATGAGCCATGGTTGCCGCGCCCTTACTGGACTCGTCATCCGGATGGGCGTGGATGGCCAAGAGCCGGAGTTTCGAATAATCCGTCACGGAACGGGAGCCTCCCGGGTGGGGTTCGGACAAAACACAATCCCCGGTATCTTACGCCCGTGCCCCAGTTAATGCTGTCGGCTCCGTCACCCGCACCCCGCATTCTCAGGGGATCCCAACCCGCACTGGATACAGTGGTGCCATGAGTTCTTCCACCCCGGCGTCAGGATCCGCCTCCGGCGATGTTCTGGCGCAGCGTTATGGCTCCGGGCATCGGATATTGTCCCCGCGTGGCCGGCGCGGGCCCTCTTTCAAGGGGTGGGTGATCATCGCCGCGATCGCCACGTTACTGTCTGCAGCGTTCGTTGTGTGGATCGTGCAGGGACAATCCAGCGCACCGGTTGCCAAGGACGTGAGCTTCCAGGTTCAGGACGCGGCCAACACCTACGCTGACTTCGACCTCACCAAGGATTCGGACCAGACGGTCACGTGTGCCGTGCGCGCTCTCAATGAGCAGTACGCGATCGTGGGTTGGAACGAAGTGACCATTGGCGAGGTCGCACCGGAAGAACTCAACGGACGCACCAGCACGCACCGCGTGCCCGTGCGCACCACCAACGAGGCCAATTCCGTGGGCGTGGATTCCTGCTGGACGGTGGACTGATCTCGCGTTCGGAGCACCGCGTGATCCGCTCGCTTTGAGCCCAGACCGTGGCCTCACTTACACTGGAGTACTAGAAACTTTGTACGATCCCCGACCCGGATGGGCAGCGAGCCACCGCGGCTCACCACCGGGGCGGGGTTTTTCACACGTGTTCACCACACCGGTGAACACCCGAGAACGGAGATAGCGTGTCTACTAACGAGGGCGCCTGGCTGACCCAGGAAGCATACGATCGGCTCAAGAAAGAGCTCGACCACCTGTCCGGGCCGTACCGCCAGGAAATCGTTGATCGTATCGAACAGGCCCGCTCCGAGGGAGACCTCAAGGAGAACGGCGGTTACCACGCAGCCCGCGAGGAGCAGGGCAAGAATGAGGGTCGCATCAATCAGCTGACCCAGCTGCTCGAAAACGCTCAGGTGGGTGAGGCACCCGCCGATGACGGCGTCATCGAGGCCGGCATGGTCGTGACCGCGGACATCGCCGGTGACGAGATGACCTTCCTGATGGGTTCCCGCGAGGTCGCCGAAGACCTCACCGGCGGAGAGGACATCGAGGTGTTCTCCGAGCGCTCCCCCATGGGC
>JAKDKI010000446.1 GCA_030453435.1 Kocuria sp. | reverse complement strand
TCGTGACGCATGATCTTCTGGAACAGCATGTAAGCAACGGGTGCCAGGGACATGGCGGTGCCGGGGTGACCACTGCCCACCTTCTGCACGGCATCGGCGGCGAGTACGCGCACGGTATCAACGGCGCGGGCGTCCTTTTCGGTCCAGTTCAGCGGTTGCTCAAGGTTCGGCACGGTGGCTAGTCCCTTTCATCGGTGGGTCATCCACTGCGGCCTGGGGTTCGACGACGTCGCGGCGACCAGACCACACGGGTTTCAGCATTAACCTTAGTCCCGCAGCGCAGGCGGCGTCAGTGTCTTGTGCTGTCGGTGAATCGAGTGCCCGGACGTGCTGCTGATCACCCGGAAATTACGCATTATGGCGGCTATACTTCTGTGTGGGTATAGGTACGCGTCCAGCAGTCGGTACTTGCCCCGTACGGCCCGGAACACCACGGCGTCGGATTCGATTATTTGGAGCATTGATTCTGTGAACCCCCTTGATACCGCCGCACAGTCGGGTCGAAGCGCATCGCAGGCCTCGCACGGCCACGGTGCGACCGGCTCTTCCATCGGCACGGTAGCGCCGGTGGGGTACGAGGGGCCCATGACCGCGGGGCGCAAGATCAAGGCTTACGTGGCACTCACCAAGCCCCGCATCATCGAACTGCTCCTGGTCGCCACCGTGCCCACCATGATCTTCGCGCAGCAGGGCATGCCTAATTTCTGGCTCATCCTCAACACCCTGATCGGCGGCAGCCTGGCGGCTGGCGCGGCCGGGGCGTTCAACTGCTACATCGACCGCAACGAAGACCGGCTGATGAAGCGCACGGCGCGTCGTCCGTTGGTCACCGGTGAGGTGGGCGATCGCGAGGCCCTGATCTTCGCGTGGGTGCTGTCCGCCGTGGCGGTGGCGTGGCTGACCATTGGTGTCAGCGTGCTGTGCGGTGTGCTCGGCGTGATCGCCATTGCGTTGTACGCCGTGTTCTACTCCATCATCCTGAAGCGCCGCACCGCCCAGAACATCGTGTGGGGCGGTATCGCCGGCTGCATGCCGGTGCTCATCGGCTGGGCTGCCGTGCGCGGCACCATCGAATGGCCGGCCCTGGTGCTGTTCATGTTCATCTTCCTGTGGACGCCGCCGCACTACTGGCCGTTGTCCATGAAGTACGCGGAGGACTACTCTCGCGCCGGCGTTCCCATGCTGGGTGCCGTGGACACGGCTCGCTCCGTGGGCGCGCAGGTCGTGCTCTACGCGTGGGCCACGGTGATCTGCTCGTTGTTGCTCGTGCCCGTGGGTGGTGCCGGTTGGGTTTACGCGCTCATTGCCCTGGCTTCCGGCGGCTGGTTCCTGTACCACTGCCACAAGCTGCATGCCATGGCCCAGGGCGGGAAACCGACCCTCAAGCAGGCCATGTTCGTGTTCCACGGTTCCATCGCCTACATCACTTTTGTGTTCGTGGGCGTGGCTCTCGATCCGTTCATCGGTGGACCGGTTCTCTGATTCACCGCCTTGATCGGTCCCGCGGGCCGGCCGAGAACGCGTCTGACTATGTGGACTACCGTGCCCCGCTGACTCGCGGGTGCCGCTCCCTGTCGGGACATCGGTGTAAGGCTCACCTAAACTAGCCTCATGCTGTCCATGACTTTCTCCGGTGTCATTGCCTATCCCATTACGCCTTTCTTACCGGGCGGCGGATTGGACCTGGAGTCATTGGAACTCAGTGTGGCCAAGCTTGCCCGCAGCGGTGTAGACGGCCTGGTGGTGCTGGGAACGTCCGGCAGTTTCGCTTATCTGAGTACCGAAGAACGCGCGCAGGTCGTGAAAGTGGCCGTGGACGCGGCGTCGGGCTCGGAAACTCCCGTGGGTGTGGGCATCTCCGCGATGACCACCCGGGAGGTCATGACCATGGCCTACGCCGCGGAGAACAACGGGGCGGACGGGCTGGTGCTCAACCCCCTCAGTTACATCCCGTTGGTCTCGCAGGAGATTGCGGACCAGGTGGAGACCGTGGCGTCCTCGTTGTCGCTACCGCTGTGTCTGTACAACAACCCGGAAACCACGGGATTCGATTACCCGGTGGAATTGGCCGCGGAGCTGTCCTGGCTGGACAACGTGGTGGCTTTCAAGGACACCGTGGCCACCGGTCGGCTCTTCCACTCG
>JAKDKI010000445.1 GCA_030453435.1 Kocuria sp. | reverse complement strand
GCTAAGGCAAGCACCGTGTCCTCGGTATGTACGCCGACAGTATCGACGGCGGTGACCGTAGGTTCGCCCTTGGTCAGTGTGCCGGTTTTGTCGAAGAGGACTGCATCAACGGTGCGCGTAGACTCCAATGCGAGCCTGTCTTTGATGAGCACTCCGCCGCGGGCGGCGCGTTCGGTAGCGATGGATACTACCAGCGGTATTGCGAGGCCAAGGGCATGGGGGCAGGCGATGACCAGGACCGTAATGGTGCGCACGACGGCTTCGTCAGGGAGACCTATTAGGGACCACACGAGCGCCGTAATTACGGCAGCGCTGAGGGCGAACCAGAACAACCATCCGGCGGCGGTATCGGCGATCCGCTGGGCACGGGAGGAGGACGCCTGAGCATCGGTCACAAGCCTCTGGATGCCTGCCAAGGCAGTATCTTCGCCGGTGGCGGTTACCTCGATCCGCAGCCCCGAGTCTGTGGAGATAGTGCCGGCGACCACGTGACCACCGACCCCTCGGCTGACGGTCCTGGACTCGCCGGTGACCATCGATTCGTCCATGGACGCGGACCCGTCGATGATCTTTCCGTCAGCTGGCACAGAGGCACCCGGACGGACAATCACGATATCTCCGACAGCAAGGGCTGTGGGCGCGACTTTCACGACTCCGTCGCGCTCAATCTTCTCGGCTTCATCGGGGATGAGCGCCGCGAGAGAGTCAAGGGCCGAGGTGGTCTGGGCTAGGGAGCGCATTTCTATCCAGTGGCCCAGAAGCATGATGACCACTAGTAGTGCGAGTTCCCACCAGAAATTGAGTTCATGACTAAGCCACTGCAGACTTGCGCCCCAAGAGGCGAGGAAGGCTACGGTGATGGCCAAAGCGATGAGCAGCATCATGCCGGGTTTGCGAGATCGGATCTCGCTGAACCCGCCAGTGAGGAACGGCCATCCACCCCAGAAGTACATGACCGTGCCCAGGACCGGGGAAACCCACCGCACCCAATCGGCATCTGGGAGTGTGTAGCCGATGAGCTGGGCAAACATGTCATTGAATCCCACGACGGGAATCGCGAGGACGAGCATGATCCAGAACAACCGCCGAAACTGTCCGACATGATCACCGTGCCCGCCTTGACCTGCGTGGCCATGACCACCGTGCTCCATGGGTGCACCCCGCTCCCCGTGTACAGAGTGGTCGTGGTGGCCCGCATATTCGTGGGGGGTAGCCTCGGTTGCCCCGTGGTGGGTGTGCTGATTGTTCATGGTCTGTCCATTCCTCGATGCCCGGTTCCTGTTGGCTAGGAGTCGGGCTGCATCTCGCTTTCGACAACCCACTTGTGGTTCGTCATTTCCATCCCGTCGGCTTCGTAGTCAACGACGTAGACGGTCTCGTCGGTTGAAAACGCGATCGTTGCTATTGCTCCGTTCATACCTTCCATATGATCGGCAGCTACCTTGACGTCGGTGCCATCGGCCAGGCGCTCGTTACCCGCGTCTTCAAGCTCTTCCTGAACGACCCATTTGTGATCGGTGACGGGGTCTCCACCCTCGGTGGGCGTGTAGTCGATCGCGTACGTGTACGTGTTGTATGCGCCGACCACGGTCGCGCTGGCACCGTTCATACCTTCCATGTGATCGGCCGTGAGGGTTACCTCGGTATCCACGGGATATTCCGGGTCGGTGGCTGATGTCATGCCCTCGGGCACGGGGCCGCCGTCCATTGGGTGATCCATGCCGCCATGCCCCGCGTGCGCGTTGTCACTCTGGGAAGCCGACGATGCTGGCTCTTCGTTGGCTGAATTCGAACAACCGGTGAACGCGATTGCTCCGGTGAGCGTCACAGTGGCTATGAGGGTGCGCGTGCGCTTGTTCATCTGAAGCTCCTTGTCTGACGGGGTGAACTGGAGAGACGTGGGATTCTTGCAGACTATTGAGTACCCATCGACGGATATCGAAGTTGATGGCCACTCGTGTGGCTCTTCTGAAGAGCTTGGTTTCAGGATATACCCGTGGGGGGTATGGGGCAAGGCTGTTTGCCTCGTTCTTCAGAGTCCAGCACATGTCAGCACTGGGTCTGTGGTGTTGTCTCGGGTGCGCACACGGGTCTGCCAAGGGGGGTCCACGGTCAAGCGGGCGAGTGCATGGAGTCAAAGGGGTTGG
>JAKDKI010000444.1 GCA_030453435.1 Kocuria sp. | reverse complement strand
ACGTCCCTCGAGTGGTACGACTTCTTCCTGTTCGGCACCACGTCCGCCATTGTGTTCGCCCCGCTGTTCTTCGGCGGAGACGATCCCGCCTTGGCCACCATCAGCTCGTTCCTGCTCTTCGGCGTCGGCTTCATCGCCCGCCCGGTGGGTGCTTTGCTCGCGGGTCACTTCGGCGACCGCATTGGCCGCCGTACCATCTTGATGATCACCATCGTGGCCATGGGCGTCGCATCCACCTTGATCGGCTTGTTGCCCACCTATGAAACCGCGGGCATCGTGGCACCCATCCTGTTGGGCGTACTGCGTTTCGTGCAGGGCATGGCCGCCGGCGGCGAGTGGGGCGGTGCCACGCTCATGGCCGTGGAGAACGCACCCGAGAACAAGCGTGGGTTCTACGGGTCCGTGGTGCAGCTGGGTTCGCCCACCGGCACCATCCTCTCCAGCGTGATCGTGGCTGCTGTAGTTGCCGCGTCCGGTGAACAGTTCCTCGAGGGCGCTTGGCGTATTCCCTACCTCATCTCCCTCCTGCTGGTTGCCGTGGGTGTGTGGATCCGTCTCAAGGTTGACGAGACCGATGACTTCAAGGAAGCGGAAGCCGCCAAGGCCGCCTCACCCATCGAGAAGGAAAGCGCACCGGTTGTCGAAATCATTCGCACAGTTCCGGGTCGCTTGCTCGTGGGTATCGGCACCTACCTGTTCGGCAACGCAGGCTTCTTCATGCTGACCACGTTCATGATCAGCTACGTAACGGATGAGCTCGGTCTGCCGTCCACCACTATCCTCAACGCCATCACATGGGGTGCCGTGGCGCAGATCGTCTGCATGTTCGTGGCCGGCAAGGTCGCGGACAAGACGAGCCCCTCCGCCGTGGTGGTTGTCGGCTATGTGATCGCCGCACTCGTTGCCTTCCCGATCTTCTGGCTCATGGACACCCGCTCCACCGGCATGATCACCGTGGCGCTGATTCTTGGCTTGGGCTTCGCATCGATTGCCTACGCCCCCGTGGGCACCGTGCTGACCCAGCTGTTCCCCGTCAAGGTTCGCTACTCGGCGATTGCCCTGTCCGCCAACTTGGCGGGCATCGTGGCGGGCTTCATGCCGGCCTTGGCCGCCACCATTCTTGTCGCGACCGGCGGTGGATCGACCGGCCCGGCCATCCTGCTGTTCGTCATCGCTGTCCTCTCCCTGGGCTCCTCCATCATCGCCCGCATTCTCATCCGGCGTGATAATGCACAGGGCGTCGACCAGATCGGCGGGGAGCTGCTCAACCGCAAGTAACCGCATAAGGAGTCACGCATGAAGCGTCCCACCCGCAACCTCACCATCATCAATGCCGTGGTGTACGACCCCGGCAGCGCATACGAAACGGTGCCACGCGGCGTCGTCGTCACCGATGGTGTGATCACCTTTGTGGGCAGTTCGGAGCAAGCGCGCGAGTGCAGCGCTCCGGACGCCCAGGTGATCGACGCGGGTGGGCGTTTTCTTATGCCGGGGCTCATCGAATCGCATGGCCATCCGGGCATGTATGCCAAGAGCCTGCTCCAGGTGGATTGCCGCCCGGCCGTGACGCCCACGGTCAAAGACATTGTCGAGGCCCTGCAGGAAGCTGCGGGGCAGGCTGAACCCGGCGAATGGATTGCCGGGTGGGGTTACGACGAGCACCGCATGGACGGCCCCGGCCCCACGCTGGAAGATCTGGATCGGGCGGCGCCCGAGCACCCCGTCTTCCTGAGGCGTACGTGCGCGCACATGGCGCTGGTGAATACCGCGGCGCTGGCGCGGGTCGGGATCACCGATGACACCCCGGATCCGTCCGGTGGCTGCATTGTGCGGGACCCGGACTCGGGGCAGGCCACGGGTCTGCTGCAGGAAAAAGCGATGTCCCTGGTCGACCTCCCCACGGATACCCCTGAAGGCATGGCCGAGGGCATGCGCCTCGCCCTCGATGACCTGGCCAGCAAGGGTGTCACCACGGTCCACGACATGAGCTCCGGCCCCACCGAGATGGGCGTCTACCAAACCCTGCTTGCCGAGGGGGCGCTTTCGGTGCGGTTCCGGCCGTGGTACTTCGCGCTCGCGCAGGGTGAGTTCCCGGGCAGTTACGACGCCGTTCTGGGCACCGGCCTGCGCAGCGGTTTCGGTAACGACATGCTGC
>JAKDKI010000443.1 GCA_030453435.1 Kocuria sp. | reverse complement strand
ATGTTCCGGTACAGATTCCGGTTGGTGGACTTCATGTCCTTGAGCAGCTCTTTCTCATCCTTGCTGAGATCGATGAGTTGCGTATGAGAGGGCTGAACTTGGCGCGGGGCCACCTTCATGCCGCGGCGGCGCAGCGAGGACTTTTCGGTCTCCAGCCCGTCCACGAAATTCGCGTTGGCCGGTTCCACGCGCACGAACCAGCACTTGTGCTCCTTGGCCACGCGCGTGAGGTCGGCCAGGGCGGCGTCGAAAGCCTGAGGGGAATCCGCCTCGGGACCGTACGGGCAGTACAGGTACCGCCCGGTGCGCCCGCCCTCGACCGTGGCCAGGTAGCGCCATCCGTCGCCGGATGCCTGAACGACCTGGTGTCCGATGCTTCGCTGAAAGTCTGCCCATTCCTGGGACTGCAGGATATTTGCCACGCGTCCACTGTACCGACCTGCGGCTCAGGTCAGAACGCGCAGCGCGGATTCGGTCACGGCACGGAACAGGTGCCGTTGGGAGACAGCTCCTCGGCAGTGGTCACCATTGCGGGGGAGGCCGGCACGGGAACCGACATGCCCACGCCCACTCCGCCCGGCGCCCCGGCCACGCCACGCGCCGGCACGTTCGACGACGCCGCTGCGTCAGCGCCGTCGTCGGTGGCCCTGTCGAGCACGCCCTGGAGATCTGACTGGAAGAGCTCGAAATCCGGGTATGTGGGGAAGGACTGGTCGTAGAAGGGCGGGCCCACCGCGTAGGACTCGAGCTCGTGGTTCTTAGCCTTCATGGCCACGTTGACCAGCGAACCGATCGAGGACTGCGGAATGTCCGTTTCGATGATTTCCTCACCCGAATTGGCGAGGTCCTCGAACTTGGTGGCCACGTTGACGGGATTGAGCTGCTTGAGCATCGCGGCCTGCACGCAACGTTGGCGGGCCTGCCGGTCGTAATCCGTGGCCCCCTCACGAGAACGGGCGTACCAGAGGGCGTGGTGGCCGTCCATGTGCTGTACCCCGGGTTCGATCCACCCCAGAATCGGGTTGGGCAGGCCGGTGTTCATGTTGGTGCCACCGCCCATGGGAACGCGTCCACCCACGTCCAGGGTGATGCCGCCCAAGGCATCGACCAGAGATTCGAAACCGTCCATGTCGATCAGCACATAGCCGTGAATCTCCAGACCGGTCACACCCTCGGCGGCGTCCTTGGTCGCCTCTGCGCCGGGGTCGGCCACGTCCGGGTAACGGTCCTGGTGATTCTGCATCACATCCGTGTAGATCGCGTTCATGATGCACTCGTCGCCGCAGCTGAACCCTCTGGGATACACGTCGTTCATCGGAGAGTCGTCCGGGAACGGCACGTTCTGCAGGTTGCGGGGCAGGGAAACGGTCACTGTGCGCCCTGAATCCGCGTCCACGCTGAGCACGGTCATGGAATCAGGGCGGCGGCCTTCGCGGTCGTCTCCGGCGTCACCGCCCATGAGCAGGATGTTGTAGCGCCCGTTATCCGGGGCGAACGGCAAACCGCCGGCAAAGATATTGGACACCGCGCCTCGAGCTACGGAAACCAGGTGAGCGGCGTAGGCCAAGCCGCCGCCGGTGATGAGCATGGCCAGCACGGTCACGATCACCACGGCGCGGCGTACCTTGTCGGTCAGTAGCCCCGGTCTGATCAAGCGGAGCGTGTCGAACCACAGGAACACCCACCCGAGGGCGAGGGCCAGGAGACCGAACTTCAGGATCCACGAGGTGATCGAGTTGGTCAGTAGCCAGATCAGGGCTGTCTTCCAGACGAGCCACAGCACGGCGGCGAAGAGAATGAGCGCCCACACGGTCACGGTCACCCGCAGTGCCAGGCGTCCAAGACCTTTGCGTCCCGCGACCAACTGGGCCGAACCCGGAACCAGCGCCGTGGCACCCAGCAGCCACCACGCGCGCTTGGTGCGATCGGCCGGTGCCGCGAACTTGGGGTTGATCAGCGGATCAGCCACGTTGGACCGTTTCTTGCGAGGGCCACTGCCCGGATCGCGACTCGCGGAAGCACCGTAGAAGGTTTCTTCTGCTTCAACCTCTTCCGGGTGAGAGGTCCCGACCGAGGGCGGGTAGGGGGTACCCCCTACATCGCTGGAGGATGATCCGTTCACGTGCAACTCCGTGCTGATGGGGAAGGCGGTGTTGCGG
>JAKDKI010000442.1 GCA_030453435.1 Kocuria sp. | reverse complement strand
GGCCGGTCCAGAGGTACAGCACGGTGCCCAGGATCGCCGGGATCCAGGCGATGACAGGGCTGTCCGGCAGGTCGTAGCCCACCAGATGCGCGAAGGCCCCGCTGAGCAGGACCGTGGGGATCGCCAGGACCACCGAGATCCAGAACAGGCGGCGGAACATGGCCACATGGTCGTGATGACCGCCGTGACCTCCATGTCCCCCGTGGCCTCCGTGGCCTTCATGGCCGCCATGGTCCTGGTGGTCATGCTTCTCGTGCGCGGCCGGATGACCGTGCTGCTGATGCTGTGAGTGCGTCGTTTCCACCATTCCTCCTATACATGACTATACCCCCATGGGGTATTAGATTCAATCGACCGGCGCACCCGCCCCCAGCGGCACCGGCTCCGCCGAGCCGCCCCGTCGGCCGCCTGTCGACGAGCAGATTACATACCCTCACGAATGGGGTGCGGTGCCCTTCGTGCTGCGGCCCCGTCATGAGAACCCGTGCGCTTCATCGCGTGATGAAGGCACTGCACCTCATGGGAGAGGCCGGAGCATGAATGCAGACGTGATCGTCATCGGAGGCGGACTGGCAGGTCTGGTCGCCAGCAATGAGATCGCCCGCGCCGGCAAGCGGGTGCTGATCGTCGAGCAGGAGAACGAGGCCAACCTCGGCGGCCAGGCGCACTGGCCCTTCGGCGGCATGCTCCTGGTGGACTCCCCCTTGCAGCGCAGGCTGGGGGTCCGCGACTCCTTCGATCTCGCCTGGCAGGACTGGCAGGGCTCGGCAGCCTGGGACCGCCTGGACGGCGAGCACCCCGAGGACGAATGGGCCCAGCAGTGGGGCCGTGCCTACGTCGAGTTCGCGGCCACGGCAACTCCGTGCCCAGGTTCCACATCCCCTGGGGCACCGGCACCGGCATCTCCGAGCCGTTCGTCGAGAAGGCTCGCGCCGCAGCCGAGTCAGGTCTGGTGCGCTTCGCCTTCCGGCACCAGGTCGACGGCCTGATCTTCGACGGCGACCAGGTGAGCGACGTGCATGGGACCGTGCTCGAGCCGGACACCGCTCGTCGCGGAGCGCCCTCGAACCGGAATGCCGTCGGCACTTTCGAGTTCCGGGCCCAGGCCGTCGTCATCGCCACCGGGGGCATCGGCGGCTATCACGAGCAGGTGCGCGGGTGGTGGCCGCCGCGACTGGGCACGCCGCCGCAGAAAATGATCACAGGGGTCCCGGAGTGCGTCGACGGGCGCATGCTCGACATCGCGACCGAGCAGGGCCTCCGGCTCGTGAACCGGGATCGGATGTGGCACTACACGAAGGGCCTGCAGAACTGGGACCCCGTCTGGCCCGCATGCAGATCGAGCGGCACGGCCCCGAAGTGCGCATGGAGACCATCGCCGGCGAAGCAGGGGAGCCGTCGGGACGCTCTATCGTCACTTCCCGACCAAGGTCGACCTCGTCGCCGCCGTGCTCTCGGAGTACGCCGATCAGACGACCGCAGGCGCCCGTCACGCTCTTGCGCGCAATCCGGAGAAGTGACACCCCTGGAAGCGCTGGCGGACTATCTCTTCGAGGTCATCCGTGCCACAGCTCAGAACGCCGCGGCCAAGGCTGCCACCCCCGCCCTCGGCGCAACGATCAACATCGACGAGTCCGAAGCAGCGAAGCACTTGTCAGACCTGATAGGGCTGGGGATCAACAGCGGCGAGGTTCGCACGGATCTCACGGTGACGGACGTGTACCTGCTGGTCACCGGTTCACCATCCGGAGCGGGTCAGCACGACGCAGAACACTGGGCAGAACTGGTCCTGCCCTGCATCTCCGCAACCGCCGCGGCCATGAACATCCACCGTGAGCCTTCGACAACAACGGAATAGCCTCGACCGTCGAGACTGCACCCGGTCGACAGCTGTCGATGACCTCTTGGTCGGCAATCACTAGAGGCCGCACAGACCGAACTCGGCAGAAGTGGTGGAACGCGCGTCAGCGCAGGGGGCGAGCCTGACCTGGGAGGCGTCAGAGGACGCAGAGCGATCTCGCTCGACATCACCCTCGCTGATCTTCTTGGACCGGGGCCTCTGAGGGCACGAAGAAGCCCCCGTGATGACTTGGTCACCACGGGGGCTGAGCTGCTCCCCCGACTGGACTCGAACCAGTAACCCTTCGATTACTCGCTCAATCTC
>JAKDKI010000096.1 GCA_030453435.1 Kocuria sp. | reverse complement strand
ACTTCGGTAAGCCGATCATCGCGATCGCCAACTCCTTCACCCAGTTCGTCCCCGGGCACGTCCACCTCAAGAACATGGGCGACCTCGTGGCCTCCGCGGTCCAGGAAGCCGGCGGCGTGGCCAAGGAATTCAACACGATTGCCGTGGACGACGGTATCGCCATGGGCCACGACGGCATGCTCTACTCGCTGCCCTCCCGTGACATCATTGCGGACTCCGTGGAGTACATGGTCAACGCGCACTGCGCGGACGCCCTGGTGTGCATCTCCAACTGCGACAAGATCACCCCGGGCATGCTCATGGCTGCCCTGCGATTGAACATCCCCGTGGTGTTCGTCTCCGGTGGCCCCATGGAATCCGGTGAGGGTGTGGAAGGCGTGGTGGAGCACCGCGTGGACCTGGTGGATGCCATGGCACTGGCCGTGGACGAATCCGTCACGGACGCCCAGCTGGCCCAGATCGAGGAGAACGCGTGCCCCACGTGCGGTTCGTGCTCCGGTATGTTCACAGCCAACTCGATGAACTGCCTGACCGAGGCGCTGGGCCTGTCCCTGCCCGGTAACGGCACCACGCTGGCCACGCACGTGAACCGTAAGCGCCTGTTCTTGGAAGCGGGCCGCCGCATCGTGGAGTCCGCCAAGCGCTACTACGAGCAGGACGACGAGTCCGTGCTGCCCCGCAATATCGCGACCAAGGCCGCGTTCAGCAACGCGATGGCCCTTGACGTGGCCATGGGCGGCTCGACCAATACCGTGTTGCACATCCTGGCCGCCGCGCAGGAGGCGGAGGTGGACTTCAACCTCTCGGACATCGACGCGCTGTCCCGGAAGGTTCCTTGCCTGGCCAAGGTGGCACCGAACTCCACTAAATTCCATATCGAGCATGTACACCGCGCCGGTGGTATCCCCGCCATCCTGGGTGAACTGCGCCGCGGTGGCCTGCTGGATGAGGACGTCCACACCGTTCACGCTCAGACCATGGGCGAGTGGCTGGATGAATGGGACATCCGTTCGGGCAAGGCCTCGAACGAGGCCAAGGAGTTCTTCCTGGCGGCCCCCGGCGGTGTGCGCACCACCCAGGCGTTCTCGCAAGCCAATGAGTACGAAGACCACGATCTGGACGCGGCCGAGGGCTGCATCCGGGATATGGAGCACGCCTACACCATCGAGGGTGGCCTGTGCGTGCTGTTCGGCAACATCGCCGAGGACGGCGCCGTGATCAAGACCGCCGGCATCGATCCCGAGCTGTTCCACTTCAAGGGCAACGCTTACGTGGTCGAGTCTCAGGATGAGGCGGTGCACGAGATCCTCTCCAAGAACGTGAAGGAGGGGGACATCGTGGTGATCGCCTACGAAGGCCCCAAGGGCGGACCGGGTATGCAGGAAATGCTGTACCCGACCAGCTACCTCAAGGGCTTGGGCCTGGGCAAGAAGTGCGCGCTCATCACGGACGGCCGATTCTCGGGTGGCACCTCGGGCCTGTCCATCGGTCACATCTCGCCGGAGGCCGCCGCCGGCGGTGCCGTGGGTCTGATCGAACACGGTGACGAGATCGAGATCGACGTGGAGAACCGCGTGCTGCGGGTCAACGTGGACGACGCCGAGCTTGCGCGCCGTCGGGAGGCCAAGGGCTCCGCACCGTGGAAGCCCACCAAGCCGCGTGAGCGCAGGGTGTCCAAGGCACTGCGCGCCTATGCCTCCATGGTGACCTCCGCCGACAAGGGCGCTGTGCGCGTGATCGAGGACTAAATGGAAGTTATTTATTAGTAGCTAAGGCACTAATAAGACGAAAAAGGTGACTCCGTTGATCAACGGGGTCATCTTTTTGTCATATCCCCCCTTTTGGGCGGCGCATGTGTCTCAGACAACAGCGCTGGTCATAGGCTCAGCTGTCAGGCACGCGAACTTTTTCGGGCCTTAAGCGAAAGGAATTAACGGATGTCTCAGCAGGGCCCGCACATCACGCAGAGCGAAGAACGCCAGATCCTCAAAGAACGGTTCAATGATGAAACCGTTGGATTCCACAAGGGGCTGGGTGCGCGTCAGCTGCAGATGATCGCGATCGGCAGCGCCATCGGAACAGGGTTGTTCCTGGGCGCAGGTGGCCGGTTGGAGCAGGCCGGACCGTCACTGTTCATCCTGTATGCAATCTGTGGTTTCTTCGGTTACCTGATTCTGCGTTCGCTCGGTGAACTCGTGGTCCACCGGCCGTCCTCCGGCTCTTTCGTGTCCTACTCACGCGAGTTCTACGGCGAGAAGGCCGCGTACGTTTCCGGCTGGCTCTACTGGTTGAACTGGGCCATGACAGCGGTTGCTGATGCCACGGCCATTGCCATCTACATCAAGTGGTTCGGGCAGTACAGCCCGGCCCTGGCTGAGTTTCCGCAGTGGATCCTGGCCTTGGTCGTGGTGATCTTTGTGGTCGCCCTGAATATGGTGTCGGTCAAGGTGTTCGGTGAGTTGGAGTTCTGGTTCTCGCTCATCAAGGTGCTGGCACTGGTGATCTTCTTGATCGTCGGAATTTTCTTCGTGCTCTTCGGAACGCCCACCGGTTCGGAAGTGGGCTTCTCCCTGATCCAGGACAACGGCGGCCTGCTGCCGGCCGGTATTCTTCCCGCGCTGATCGTCGTGCAGGGCGTGGTCTTCGCGTACGCCGGTATCGAGCTGGTGGGTACCACCTCGGGCGAGACCCGCAACGCGGAAAAGGTCATCCCCCGGGCCATCAACACCGTGATCCTGCGCATTGCCGTCTTCTACGTCGGCTCAGTCCTGCTGCTGTGCTTGTTGCTTCCCTACACCGCTTACAGCGCGACCGAGAGCCCGTTCGTCACGTTCTTCTCCTCCATTGGAGTGGGCGCGGCCGGTCCCATCATGCAGCTCGTCGTGATCACTGCGGCGCTGTCCTCGCTCAACGCCGGCCTGTACTCCACCGGGCGCATCATGCACTCGATGGCCCAGGCTGGTTCCGCTCCCAAGTTCGCCGGCAAACTCACGAAATCTGGTGTGCCATTTGGCGGCATTCTCATGACCGCGGGTGTGGCCGTGTTGGGTGTGGGGCTGAACTTCGTGGTTCCTGAGCAGGCCTTCGAAATCGTTCTGAACCTGGCCGCACTGGGAACGATGGCCGGCTGGGCCGCCATCACCATGGCCCACAAGAAGTACGTGTCCATGGCCAAGAAGGGTTTCTACAACCGACCCAGCTACCGCGCCCCGTTCGCACCATTCACCAACTGGTTGACCATTGCGTTCCTAGCGGGTGTGATTGTGCTGATGGCCGTGGACTACCCGGTGGGCACCCTGACACTGGGATCCTCGCTCCTGCTGATACCCATCCTGACGATCGGTTGGTTCGTGGTGCGCGGCCGGGTACGGGCGATCGCCGCTGAACGAGAGGGCTTCACCGGGGCGTTCCCCATTCTTGCGGAGCGCCCGGTGGTGAGCGCATTCCGGGTCGGTCGTGAGCGATCCACCGGTTCCGGCTCCACCACCTCGACTGCTTCACTTCACCAAGTGCCCCAGCCGAATTCCGAGAAGCCGAACCCCGGCAATCCCCACACCGGCCAGTCCGCCACAGATCAGACCACTAACGACTAGACCACCACCGAGAAGCACACCACTGACGGGAATGACTCCCGCTAAAGAGAACGAGACCATGACACAGTTCGTCGACGTACCCAATATGGCCCGATGGATCCAGCGCGAAGGCGTTGAGGGGATCATGCGCAACATGGTCAAGTATCTGGAAAATGACTTCACGCGGTGGGAGAAGTTCGACAAGATCCCGCGTGTGGCCAGCCACACCCCCTTCGGAGTGATCGAGCTGATGCCCACCTCCGATGGCGAGGAGTATTCGTTCAAGTACGTGAACGGTCACCCGTTCAACCCCGCCCGCGGCTACCAGACCGTGACCGCCTTCGGTGTTCTGGCGGACGTGGACAACGGCTATCCCACGTTCCTGGCGGAGATGACCCTGCTGACCGCGCTGCGCACCGCGGCGACATCTGCCATGGTGGGTAAGCGTCTGGCCCGTCCGGACTCCAAGCGCATGGGCATGATCGGCTCCGGTTCTCAGGCCGAGTTCCAGGCACTGGCTTTCCGCGCCGCGATGGGCATTGAGGACCTGGATGTCTACGACGTGGACCCTGCCGCCATGGACAAGCTCAAGCGCAACCTGGAGCCGCTGGGCTTCCGGGTCACGGCCATGTCCTCTTCGGACGAGGCTGTGGCCAATGCGGACATCATCACCACGTGCACCGCGGACAAGGCGCAGAACACCGTCCTGTCCGACAAGCAGGTCAAGCCGGCGTGCACATCAACGCCGTGGGCGGCGACTGCCCGGGCAAGACCGAGCTGGAGGCCGCGATCCTCTACCGCTCCACCGTGTTCGTGGAATTCCCCGAGCAGACCCGTATCGAGGGCGAGATCCAGCAGGTCGAGGAGGACTTCCCGGTCGTGGAGTTCTGGAAGGTCCTCACCGATCAGGCACCCGGCCGTACCTCGGAGGAAGAGATCACCATCTTCGACTCCGTGGGATTCGCCATTGCGGACTTCTCCGCACTGCGCTGCCTGCGTGATTCCACCAACGGTACGGAACTGCAGACCTACATCGACCTGGTGGCCGAGCCTGAAGATCCCAAGGACCTGTTCTCACTGGTGAACTCGCTCAAGCCCGTGGGCTGAGCCGCGCTCACACCCCGGCGGTAGTTTCCGCTACTGTGACCTAAATCAGTGCAACAGCGCACATTAGGCACCCAGTCCCGCTCGCCCGAAGGCAGCGGTGAGCGGGACTGTTCCGAGGGAGAAGTCCGGGGATATTCATGGATGCATTAACAGAACTTGTCGGAACGGTGGGCGAGTACGTCTGGTACGTCGTCTTCGCGATTCTCATTGGTGTGGGTCTCTACCTGACCGTTCGCACCGGCGTGATCCAATTGCGCGGACTTCCCGAAATGTTCCGGGTTCTCACCGACCCGCCCGGTGACGCTGAGGACGGTAAGAAGGGCATTTCATCCTTCCGCGCGTTCACAGTTTCCGCAGCCGCCCGCGTGGGTACCGGCAACATTGCGGGTGTAGCCATCGCCATCAGCTTGGGCGGCCCGGGCGCCGTTTTCTGGATGTGGACCATTGCGGCCATTGGCGCGGCCAGCGCGTTCGTGGAATCAACCCTGGGCCAGCTCTACAAGATCAAGTCCCGGGACGGCTATGTGGGCGGCCCGGCCTACTACATGGAGCGCGGACTCAAGAAGCGCTGGATGGGTTTGATCTTCGCGGTCACCATCACCATCACTTACGGCTTCGTGTTCAACTCCGTGCAGTCCAACTCGATCGTGGACGCGGTCAGCGGCTCGTTCAACCTGGACATGGCCGACAGCCAGAACATGTGGATCCGCATTGTGATCGGCCTGGCCCTGGTGGCCATCACCGCAGCCGTTATTTTCGGCGGTATTCGCTCGATCTCCAGCGTGACTCAGATCGTGGTTCCCGTCATGGCCGTCCTGTACCTGATTCTGGGACTGCTGATTGTTGTCCTGAACATCACCGAGGTCCCCGCCATGTTCCTCATGATCGTGGAAGGTGCCTTCGGTATCCGTGAGTTCGTGACCGGCAGCCTGATCGGTGTGCTGATCCAGGGCATGAAACGCGGCCTGTTCTCCAATGAGGCCGGTATGGGCTCCTCGCCCAACGCCGGTGCTACCGCGTCCGTGTCCCACCCGGCCAAGCAGGGATTCGTGCAGTCCCTGGGCGTCTACTTCGACACCATGATCGTCTGCTCCGTGACCGCCTTCATCATCCTGCTCTCCAACCCGACCTTCGGGGATGAGCGCCAAGGTGCCTCGCTCACCCAGACCGCCTTGGGCGCACAGCTGGGCGAGTGGGCCATCCACTTCCTGACCATCGCGATCTTCCTGTTCGCGTGGTCCTCGGTGATCGGCAACTACTACTACGGCGAATCCAACATCCGGTTCATGACCGGATCCCGTGCGGTCATGACCGGTTACCGCTTCCTGGTGCTGGCCTGCGTGTTCCTGGGCGCCATTGCTGCCCTGGACCTCGTGTGGTCGCTCGCGGACCTGTTCATGGCGTTCATGGCCACCATCAACCTGATCGCTCTGGTCGGGTTGGCCGGGGTCGCCGCCAAGGTGTTGCGCAACTACATGGACCAGCGCAAGGCCGGTGTGGAACCCGTCTTCCACTCCGGTGACATCCCCGGTCTGTCCGGTCTGGGTGCGTGGGACGGCTCAGACTTTGTGACCACGCGCCAGCACTGGATCGTGCAGGCGGAGGAGAAGGCCGATAAGAAGGAGGCCAAGCGCGGCTAGTTCCGCCGCGGCGTCGTCCTCCTGAATCATTCGTCACCAGGACGACGACGCCGCTGGCTCCCCATACAAAAGCTCCCCACCACTGTGTGGTGGGGAGCTTTTGCTACGGCCGGGGGTCAGATCAGTGGGAGTCCTTCGAACTTGATGCCGAGGTTCCCGATGAATCCGTGTTGCCGTTCTTACCGTTCTTCTTGCTGAGGCTGCTGACGACCTCTTTGTCGATGGCGCCGGTGATGGTCTCATTGTCAGCGGTCGACTGCTCAGCGGTGTCCTCGAGGCGCTTCTCATGGCCCTCGGGGAAGTCCTTGTCGTCGGACTCCTTCATGGTGAGCAATGCGCGCATCCGATCACGGAGGCTCTCTTCGCCCTCGATCTTCTTGCGGCTGCGGAACCACCAGACCAGCATGACAATCACCATGATCATGCCCACGTAACCAATGGCGGGGTACACGTAGCTCATGAGCGTGCCGAATCCGATGAGGCTGATGAAGTAGCCGACCACGCAGGTGCCCAGGAACACCGGGACGTAACGGTTGCGGTGATTGACGCTGAGACGGCGCCCGAGGGCGTAGAACATGCTGATGCACGTGTTGTAAATCATGATGAACGTCACGAACACCATGCACAGTGCGGCCACGGGGTGGATCGTCTCGAAGAGCTGGAGCATGGGGATGTCCGAGCCCTCAACCGATTCGTAGTTCACCAGCAGGGCCACGGCGTTCATGAGCAACAAGATGGTGTAGACAACGCCGCCCAGGACACCGCCCCATCCTGCGACACGCGGGTTCGTGGTGTTACCGCCGATGACCAGGCTCATGGAGACACCGAGCATCAGGGCCATGCAGGTGTAGTTGATCCCGGACAGCCACCAGGGGGTCACGGGGGAATCGGCCTGCACGGCGAGTTCGCTCACGGAACCGAAGTCCACGGGGAGCTGCATCATGGTGTACACGAACACGACGATCACGGCCACGAAGATCAGTGGTGTGACGGCGGAGATGATGTTGGTGACCTTGTTGACGTTCAACAGGCCGGTGAGCATCACGATGACCACCATGATGGCGGAGCCGATCCATGCGGGCAGCCCGAACTGCTGCTCAAGCGTTGAACCGGCGCCGGCGAGCATCACGAACCCCATGGCGAACAGGGTCAGGGTGACGCTGATGTCCAAGAACTTGGAAACCACCGGGTGGGAGACCGAGCGGAAAACGGCCCGGTGCTCATCGGCCATGAAGTAACTGCCGATCTGAATGATCACGGCACCGGCCGCGATCATGAGCAGCCCGGAGACCACTGCTCCGGCCAAGCCCCACGTGCCGAAGGAAATGAAGTACTGCACCACTTCTTGACCGGTCGCGAAGCCAGCCCCCACCAGGAGCCCGACAAAGGCCAGAG
>JAKDKI010000441.1 GCA_030453435.1 Kocuria sp. | reverse complement strand
CTGCGTCTCCACGTACTCACGTTCTTCGGCCACGTCCTGCGCATTGTCGAAGCGTTCGGTGGTCCCCGCCCATTTGTTGAGCTGGCGGCGCGAACGGTCCACACCGGCAATTGCGGAGGACAGGATCTCCGGAATTGCCTGCGTCAGTTCGCGGGCCTTGGCCACCCGCGACGCAGTTCGGTTGGCACCTTCCGTCAGAGCGTCACACAGCAGCGGAACCGCGGTGAATGCCTGCGTGGACTTGCCGTCCAGGAGCTCCAGGGCAAGTCGCCCGACCATCGAATTGTGCAGTCGCAGCAGGGCAATGTCCGCGCGCATCTCGTCGATCGCACCGGCCAACTCTGCCAGCTGATCCGGCAGATTCTCATATCCGGTCAGCGCGGTCGCCACACGGTCATCGATGACCTCGGCCAGGTGCCGCAGGGTTTCCTGCAGCGCAGCGGTCTCCTCCGAAGACGACGCCGCTGCTGCGTCACCGGCCGAGTCCTGGGTTGGGTTCTCGGTTGCATCGGGCGCCAATTTGTCCGTGCCCGTGTGGACGGCATCGCGCAGGTCGCGGACGCGCTGAACGGTGGGAGCGACGTCGTCATGGGCGGCCCGCAGCCGCGCGACCAAGGCACCGTACTCTTCGAGTCGGGAGATCAGGCCCGTGACCTGGCCTTCGATGTTGCGCGTGATGTGAAGTAGCTGTCCTACCGCGCCGGTCGCATCGGGGCGGTCGGGGAGGAGCGAGGACTGCGCGCTGTGTTCCTGGACCTCGGCAATCAGCAGCTGAGCGCACAGATCCGCCACGCCGCTGAATCCCAAGGAACCAACGCGAGCGCCCAGGTCTTGGGCGCCCAAAACGGCTACCTGATGGCGTGAGTTGCCATCCCTGTGAGCCTTTTCGACATCCAAGGTGGCCTTGTACTGCTCGCACACCACGTCCCACAGATCCTGGCGAAGCGGCCGGGTACGCACCGAGAGGTAGGAATCGCCCACGGGAACCACGGTGGCGAACACGTCGTAGGTTGCGCACGTACGCGCAGAACTTGCGGCCCGCTTGGAGCTCGTCCCACATGAACTTGAACGCGGCCGCGGGCATTTCGGGGGTGGCGCAAAATGTTGTGCGGCGCGCCCATAAGCTCATCCTCGCCGTAATGGCTGATACGCACGAACACATCGTTGGCGTTGGTGATCACGCCCTTGGCATCAGTGGTCGAGAAGAACATTTCCTCGATGCCGAATTCATGGCGCTCATCGGTGAGTTCCGGTCGCTTGGGCGCGTGCTCTGACATATCTCCCCCTGAGATGCGTTCGTCGCATGTAAAGACACTCCTGTGTGTCTTCTGTCTCAAGGTTACCGGTTAGGAACCGAGGCTTACTCGAGCGCCTCACCCAACTCCAGCCACCGCATCTCGAGCTCGTCCATCTGTTCCTGCAGCTCGGACTTCTGCGCGGCCAGCTTGCCCAGCCCCTCGAAATCGGAAGGGTCCGCGGAGGCCATGGTCTCGTCCAGAGCCTCGGCTTCCTTGTTGAGCTTCTGCAGTTTGCGTTCGACGGCGCCCAGTTCCTTCTGCGCGGCGCGCGCCTCGGAGCCGGAGAGCTTGGGCTCAGACGGCGAGGTCGCGGCGTCGTCGGACCCGGAACCCGAAGAAGTAGCCGCCATTGGGTTGGAGGCACCCGCAGAGCCAGCGGCCGATCCCGAATCGGACGAGGCCGAGAGCTTCAGGTATTCCTCCACCCCGCCGGGTAGGTGGCGGAACTGGCCGTTGATCACGGCGTACTGCTGGTCGGTCACGCGCTCCAGCAGGTACCGGTCGTGGGAGACCACCAGGAGCGTGCCGGGCCAGGTGTCCAGGAGGTCTTCCATGGCGGCGAGCATGTCCGTGTCCAGATCGTTGGAGGGTTCGTCGAGGATCAGCACGTTGGGCTCGTCCAGCAAGATCATGAGCAACTGCAGTCGTCGCTTCTGACCACCGGACAAATCCTTGACCGGAGTCTTGAGCTGGGCGGAGGTGAACCCCAGTCGCTCCAGAAGCTGGGTGGGGCTCATTTCCTTGCCCTCGGTCACGTAGCTGGTTTTCTTGTTGGCGACCACGTCCGAAACGCGGTCGTTGGCCACATCGTCGAGTTCGGCCAGCTGCTGCGTGAGCGTGGAGATCTTCACGGTCTTGCCGCGCTTGACCCG
>JAKDKI010000440.1 GCA_030453435.1 Kocuria sp. | reverse complement strand
TGCCACCAGTAGTGCCACGGGCCCATGCGCGGGTGCGGGAAGGCCACGGCGCCCAGGTAGGTACCCGGCATGCCGAAGGCGCGGGAGCCGAACAGGTGATCCACGGAGTGCGCTGCTTTGGCGGCGCGGTACGCAGGGGAATCGGACATGGAAGTGCTCCTGAGCCGGAAAACGGGACGGTGCGAGCCTATCGGCCTAGCCGAGCTGCGCTTGCAACTCCGGTTCGGCGATCTGCGAGACGAGCCACGGGCTGAACGCGAACGGGGCGCGCTGCACGGCGCCGGCCAGGTCCTGGGGTGAGGCCCACGCGTATTCGGCGACCTCGGACTCCACAGGCTCGGGTTCGAAATCGGTGATCGCCACGAACACCGGGCAGAACTCGTTCTCCACAATCCCGGACGCGTCCGTGGCGCGGTAGCTGAACTCCGGAATCACGGGGGCGATGTCGCGGATCTCCAAACCGAGTTCCTGCTGCGCGCGGCGCGCGATGGCCGCCTCAAAGGGCTCGTCCGGGCCCGGGTGACCGCAGAAGCTGTTGGTCCACACGCCCGGCCAGGTTTTCTTGTTCAGAGCCCGGCGGGTCACCAGGACCTCGCCCTTGGTGTTGAGCACGTGGCACGAGAACGCGAGGTGCAGCGGTGTGTCCTCCGTGTGGACCTCCGACTTGAGCGCGGTGCCGGTGGGCTGGTGCTGGTCATCCAGGAGCACCACGTGCTCCGCGGTGGTCTGCTGGGTCACGATGGGCCGCCTCAAAAGTGGTGTGTTAGGTTCCAGGCAATGGTAGCTGGCAGGTCTCACACGATATGAGGAAACGACGCACGGCACCGCCCCTGCCCATGGACCGCGGGGTGGGTCCCACACGGGTTCGGATGCCGGGGCCGGGCGCACCGGATCCGGTGCTTGTGTCCCTTGGTTCGCTGCCCGCGACCGCTGTTTCGTACGTGACGCAACGCTTCCCAGACAGTGCCGAGTGGTTCGCGGACGAGGTCACGGCAGGTCACGTTCGTTCCGACGACGGCGCGGTGGTCACACCGTCTTCGCCCTACGTTCCTGGCGCTTCGGTGTGGTTCCATCGCCCCATTCCCGACGACGACGCCGCTCCCGTCACCTTGGACGTGCTCTACGAGGACGAGTGGATCATTGCCGTGGACAAGCCGCACGGGCTGTGCAGTACCCCCAAGGGAGAAAACGTGCGTCGTAGCGCGGTGGTGGCCGGGCGAGTGCAGTTCGCCAACGATGAGATTTCCGCACTGCACAGGCTGGACCGTTCCACCGGCGGTGTCCTGTTGCTGTGCAAGCGGCGCGAGGACCGCGGGGCGTTCCACAAGATGTTCGAGGAGCGCTCGGTGTCCAAGACGTATTGGGCAGTGGCTTCGCTCAACGATCGCGTTGGTGCCGAGCCGGTGCGCGTGGAATCTCGGATCAACAAGACGCAGGGGGAGTTGCAGGCCCGCGAGGATCCGGGAGAGGTCAACGCGATCACGGATATCCGGTTGCTGACTTCCTTCTCGGATACGGCTGGTGAGTGGGGGCTCTACGAAGTGCGGCCACTGACCGGGCGTACCCACCAGATCCGTGTGCACATGACGTCATTAGGGCTGCCCTTGCGAGGGGACAAGCTGTACCCGGTGCCACGGGAGGATTTCGACGTGGAGGACCCGGACAACCCCATGCAGTTGATCGCTCGATCCATGACTTTCGTACATCCCATGACGGGGGAGTCGATGACCATCGATTCCCGGTTGACACCGAGTAGTCATGCGGCGGTGGCTGGTTAGGTGATAGTGCGGATACGCGAAGGCGTCCGGAGAAGTAGTTAGGGGTTGATGTCGGGTGTTCTCGATTCTGCTGGCGCTCACCTCTGCAGTTGCTTACGGCGCCAGCGATTTTGTCGGAGGGCTTGCCTCCCGATGCTCGCGGGCAATGTCCGTGGTTCTGATTGCCTATCCGGTCTCATTCATCATCTTTGCCGTGGCGGCACCGTTCGTCGGCCAACAAATCGAACTGACTTCCCTCCTGTGGGGTGCTGCGTCTGGAATCGTGATGGCGCTGGCCACGGTGTGGTTCTACTCAGCCATGGCGCAGGGGCCGATGAACGTGATTTCGCCCCTGACCGCAGTCATCGTGACGGTGTTGCCCGTGGTGGTGGGACTTTTCCTGGGCGAGCAGTTGAGCAC
>JAKDKI010000095.1 GCA_030453435.1 Kocuria sp. | reverse complement strand
CCCCCGCCCCCCCGGGCGCCGCGCCCGCCCCCGCCCGCGCCCCCCCCCCCCCATAAGGATTCTAGACAACTTTCAGAAATTTAACGGGATTAATCATGGGGACCCGGTCACGAGAGCATTTCGAGGCAGCAAACTTTCGATTTCGGACACCAGTAATTTTCCTGGGCTTAACTGGCGTTGCCCGTCACCTCGTGAGAGAGATGACGGGCAACGCCAGCGGTCAATGAATGCGATGGGCGAGGTATCAGTTCAAGGTCAGTAGGCGCCGTCGGAGGCGAAAACCGCCTTGAAAGTGCGCAGCAGAATGATCATGTCCTGAACCGGGGACCAGTTTTCAACGTAGTAGAGGTCCAACCGGACCGATTGTTCCCAATCCAGGTCGGAGCGACCAGAGACCTGCCACAGGCCGGTGATTCCCGGACGTACCCGAAGCCGGCGGTAGACGTGTTTCTCGTACTGGTCCACCTCGGAGGCCAGGGGCGGGCGTGGGCCCACCAGTGACATGGAACCACCCAGGACATTGAGGAACTGGGGGAGCTCATCCAGGCTGTAACGCCGCATCCACTTTCCCGGACGGGTGACGCGCGGATCGTCCTTCATCTTGAACAGAACTCCTCCCTCTGACTCGTTCGCGGCGAGCAACGCGGCTTTTCTCTCCTCGGCATCCGTGTACATGGAGCGGAACTTGAGCATCTTGAACCGAGTGCCGTCGATACCCACGCGCTCTTGGGCGAAGAATGCGGGACCGCCGTCGTGCATCTTGACGATCAGACCGAGCACGAGCAGCACCGGCGACAGAATCAGCAATGCACACGAGGCTCCCACAATGTCGATGCCGCGCTTGATCATCTTCTTGGAGCGAGTGAAGCGTGGTGTGGCCACGTGAATGAGCGGGAGGCCGGCCAACTGTTGAGTGTGGATACGGGGGCCTGCTACGTCCGTCAGGCCGGTGTTCATGACCAGCCGGATGTGCTCGTCCGCCAAAGCCCAACCGAGGTGTCGGATTTCGCGGGTACTCAGTGGTACGGAGGCGGTCATGACCAAGGTCTCGATGCGGTTCTCGCAGCAGGCCTGCACGATACCCGCCACGCTGGGGCGCACGCCCTCTTCCAACGTGTTGACGGGAAGCTCCACGTGCGTCAGGTCCTCGGGCAGCTCTCGCCGGGAGCGCGGCATGTACACGGCCACCGGTTTGAAGCCGGCATCAGGGCGGCGCTGCAATTGATCCACCATTTCCACTGCGCCCGGGAAGCGACCGATGACCATGGTGCGGGACATTGCCTGCCCCTTGAACCGCCGCTGCATGAGGTTGTGTCGTGCTACGAAACGGCCACTGATCAAAGTGAGCAGGCCGACCGGGAGGGCTGTGAGGACGTAACCACGCGCCGTCGGGATGTCGAAGGCGTAAGAGACAATGGCAATGGCGCCGAAAAGGACCAGGGTGGAGGTCACCACCTGCTTGGTCTCCTCAACCCCGTTACCGATGAGTCGCACACCGCGGGTGCCGTGCAGTTCCAGCCAGGACCACCAACCCAGTCCGAGAATGACACCGACCAGCCAATACGGAACGGGAATTGATTCGAGCGGGAGAAAACCATCGCCTAAACCGAAGCGGATCAATTGACTCAGCGCCAATGCCAGTGCCAACGCCAAGGCATCGGATATCCGCAGAGTCTGCTGGTATTTCTCACGCCACATCGCTTGCGTGTGGCGCACTGTTGGCTCCTTGAACATGATCGTCGTTCCCTCCCCCTAAAACGGTCGACGAGAGTGCATGATGTTCCGCACCACGTCTGCGCGACCGTGAATGTGAGGCGGCCGCACCTTGGAATCTCCCCCGAGATTCATGCTCCCCACGATAGCGTGATTTTTGCTCATTCGGCCCCTGCCCGGGGCAAATAAGTACATAACGGGGGACGAGCCTGTGAGCGGTTCGGGGGATAAGTGCTCGTGGTATTCTGTCCAGGTTGCCAAGGCGAGGGGGCGGCTATTTTGCTGCCCCGTTATCGACGACGGCTGGTGGGATCGTGAACTCCCGTGACATGGCGGATCGGGAGTGCCATGCGGTACCGCACCACGTCGGTTTGCTGACCGGTTCAACGAATGGTGCGAGTACCTTTCGGCGGTCAGTGTGGTGACGAACCGATACCCCACAATCGAAGGAGTTCCACCATGGTGGATATCATCAACATTCCCGGTACGCTGCGCACCGAGTTCGGCAAGGGCTACGCCCGCCGCGTGCGTCAGAACGACCAGATCCCCGCAGTGATCTACGGCCACGGTGCCGAGCCCCTGCACGTGATTCTCCCCGGCCACGAAATGATGCTGGCCTCCCGTAACTCCAACGCTGTGCTCGAAATCAACGTTGACGGTGACGGCCACCTGGCCATGATCAAGGAAGTTCAGCGTCACGCTGTGCGTCCCGAGATCCTCCACATCGACCTGCTGACCGTCCGCCGCGGCGAGCGCGTCGAGGTTGAGATCCCCGTGCACATCGAAGGTGAGGTCGCTCCGACCGCCGTGCACAACGTGGAAGAAAACGTTCTGGTCATCGAGGCGGACGCACTCAAGGTTCCCGAGTCCGTTGTGGTCAGCATCGAGGGCCTCGAGCCCGGCGAGCACGTCTACGCCAAGGACATCACCCTGCCCAGCGGCATCACCCTTGTTTCCGAGGATGAGCTGCTCGTGGTCAACGTCTCCGAGCCCGTCCAGCAGGACCTGGGCGAGGAGCCGGAAGAGGGCGAAGAGGCTGCCGAGGGTGCGGAATCCTCTGAAGAGGCTCCCGCCGAGGACGCAGAGTAAGTATTTCCTTGACGGCGCTGACTTGTTGGTCCGCGCAGTGAAGTGATTGAACACGGCGGTAGGTACCCACGGGTGCTTGCCGCCGTGTTTCTTTGAACGCGGATCCACAGTGCGCCGCATGGGAACGGCGATCGTGCCCGGTGGAATGAGCGTTGTGGTGAGACATCTGAGGGCAGCACGGGAATGCTGCGGATAACTGAAGGAGGCGCCTCGTGGCTGATCGCACATTGGTGGTGGGGCTGGGAAACCCCGGTGACCGTTATGCGGGGACACGACACAACGTGGGTGCCATGGTGTTGGCCGAACTGGCTCACCGCGCGGGCGCCAAACTGTCCGCTCACAAATCCCGCGCGGCAGTGGCGGAAACGCGGATGAGCCCCGGGGCGCCTCGCCTCGTCTTGGCTCAGCCCATGAGCTATATGAACACTTCCGGTGGTCCGGTGTCCTCTCTGCTCAAGTACTACGACCTGGAGCTGGATAATCTGGTGGTCGTCCACGATGAGATCGACCTTCCCTACGGTGCGGTCAAGCTCAAGCGCGGCGGGGGAGAAGGTGGCCATAACGGGCTGCGGGACATTACCAAGGCGTTGGGGACCAAGGACTACGTCCGAGTGCGCGTGGGTGTCGGCCGCCCGCCGGGACGCATGGACACCGCGGACTACGTGCTCAAGCGCTTCTCCGGAATGGAGTCCAAGGAGCTGCCCCTGCTGATCAGTGACGCTGCTGACGCAGTGGAGATGTTGACGGAGAAGGGCCTGGTCGACACCCAGCAGCATTTCCACGCGAAGTTGTCCTGACGCCAGAACCGCCAGAACCGCTAGAACTGCCAGATCCACCGGATCAGCCGGGTAGATCTCCACCCCCGGCAAATACAACGCGGCGGGACAACTCCGCAGAATCAGCGGGCTCAACCTGGCGTAACGATCATTAGTCACCGCCCACGCGCGCGACTACGGTGGAGACGGCCGGTTCGTTAGCCAATGAGCGAGAGCTCGTGAGAAGGAGTTATGACCACTACCCCGCTGGACAATGAGCAGGTCCTGCACCTGAAGCAGGATTTTCCGCTGCTCACCGAAACGCAGGTGGCGGGTCACCCGCTGGTCTACCTGGACACCGGCGCCACCTCGCAGGTACCGCTGGCGGTCGCCGATGCCGAACGCGACTTCACGTTGCGTCACCGCGCGGCCGTACACCGCGGGGCTCATACGCTGGCCGTGGAGGCCACGGACCTCTTCGAAGATGCCCGTAGCACGGTGTCGCGGTTTGTCGGTGCCGACCCTTATTCATTGGTGTGGACCTCCAACGCCACCGAGGGCCTCAACTTGCTGAGCTACGCGATGTCCAACGCGACCGCGGGTTCCAACGGGGCCGAACACTCTGAGCGCTTCAGGGTAGGCCCCGGTGACGAGATCGTCACCACCCAGGCCGAGCATCACGCCAACTTGATCCCGTGGCAGGAACTTGCGGCACGAACCGGTGCGACCCTGCGCGTGGTCCCGGTGGACGAGCGGGGCCTGATCTCCCCGGAGGCCGTTGCCAACGTCCTCTCGGACCGAACCAGGCTCGTGGCGTTCACCCACGTTTCCAACGTGACCGGGGCAATCACCGATGTGCCCGCCATCGTGGCCCAGGCGCAGAAGGTCGGCGCGCTCACGGTGCTGGACGCGTGTCAGTCCGTGCCCCACATGCCCATTGACTTCCCGGCGCTCGGCGTGGACTTCGCTGTGTTCTCTGCCCACAAGATGCTGGGCCCCACGGGCATCGGCGCCCTTTACGGACGTCGTGAGCTGCTCAATGCGCTGCCCACGTTTCTCACGGGCGGTTCCATGATCACCAAGGTCACCACGGAGCACGCCCAGTACCTCGATTCGCCGGTCCGTTTCGAGGCGGGCACCCAACGCATCAGCCAGGCCGTGGCATGGGCCCAGGCAGTCCGCTACCTCGAGAAGATCGGTATGGATCGGACCGAGGCCTGGGAGGCCGAGCTTGGCGCCAGATTGGCCCGTGGCGTCGCAGACATCGATGGTGTCCGTCTCCTCGGGCCCGAGCCGGGAGTTGAACGCGTGGGCTTGGTCAGCATTGACGTGGCTGGAGTGCATGCTCACGATGTGGGGCAGCTTCTGGACGTGGCAGGCATCGCCGTGCGCGTGGGGCACCACTGCGCCCAACCGTTGCACCGCGAGTTGGGCCTCACGGCCAGCACGCGCGCGAGCTCCTATTTGTACAACACTACCGACGACGTCGATCGCTTCCTTGACGAGCTCTCGCGCGTTCGCGGTTACTTCCGGGCGGAGGGCGCATGAGCGCAGAGCTGGACCAGCTGTACCAAACGATCATCCTGGAACATTCCCACAAGCGCAGCGGGGAAACCGAGCAGGATGTTTCCTCAGCCGGTGACCACAGTGGGGTATCCCACCAGTACAACCCCACGTGCGGTGACGAGATCACGGTGCGCGTGGCAGTGACTACGAGCGAGAACCCGACCGTGGAGTCCGTGGAATGGAACGGTGAAGGGTGCTCAATCTCCATGGCGGCGGCGTCGGTTCTGTCCGAAATGGCGCCCGGTATGAGTCTTCCCGAGTTGGAGGCCATGATTGAGCACTTCCGTGAGATGCTCCGATCCCGTGGGCAGGTAGCTCCGGATGAGGAAATCCTGGGAGATGCCGCTGCTTTCGCGGGGGTCTCAAAATTCGTGGCGCGCGTGAAGTGCGCAATGCTCAGCTGGGTGGCCCTGGAGGATGCGGTGAACCAGGCGGCGTCGAAGGCTCAGACGAGCTGACTGGACCGAGGGTCGAGACCCTCTCCACGACCCGAGAATGAAGAACGGCCGGTAAAAACCCTTGAGGTTCTGACCGGCCGTTCTTCCGTGTTGCCACCCGCCCACGAGGGGCGGGACGACTAGTCGTCGTAGACGTCCGGGTCCAGGCCGTGAGCGCGAACCTTCTTGTACTTGGCGTTGCGGGCCAGCAGGATGCCGCCACCGATAACCGCCGCGAGCATGGAACCGAACAGGATGCCCACCTTGGCATGATCGTTGTGGGGGCTGCCAATGCCGAAGCTCAGCTCGGCCACGAGCAGGGACACCGTGAATCCGATACCGGCCACGAAGGACATGCCGAACAGATCGAACCAGGTGTAGTCCTTGTCCTTGACCGCCGGACTGAACCGGTCCATGAGCCATGCAGCGCCGAAAATACCCACGGGCTTACCGATGAGCAGGCCAGCAACGATCCCCAGGGCCACGGGATCTGCGGCCGCAGATTTGATGCCGTCGATGCCTCCCACGGCCACACCGGCGGAGAAGAACGCGAAGATCGGAATGACCAGACCGTTGGACAGCGGACGGAAACGGTGCTCAAGGGCTGGAGCCAGGCCCATCTCGGGGTCCTCGTGACGGATCACGTGAGGCGTGGTCTTCATGACGGGGACCATGAAGCCCAGCAGCACACCGGCGATCGTGGCGTGCACGCCGGCCTCGTACACGAACCACCAGGTGGCCACACCAATGGGCAGCAGAATGACCCAAGCGGCCCAGTGCTTGGCCATGAACCAGTTGGCGTACTTGTGGGTGAGCACCCAGTAGATGAGGAGCAGGATCGCGGCACCGCCCAGGAACAGGACGCGCACGGACTCCGTGTACACGAACGCGATAATGAGGATCGCGATCAGATCGTCCACCACGGCCAGGGTCAGCAAGAAGGTGCGCATGGCGGTGGGCAGCGCCGAACCCACGACTGCCAGGACAGAGACGGCAAAGGCGATGTCGGTTGCCGTGGGAATGGCCCAGCCATGCATGGCTGTGGACTCGGCACCGGCGGCGATGTTGATACCCAGATAAATCAACGCGGGTGCGATGACTCCACCAACGGCGGCCACCACCGGCAGCATGGCCTTGCGGATATTGCGGAGCTCACCATTGACGAATTCGGTCTTGAGCTCGAGGCCCGTGAGGAAGAAGAACACCGCCAACAGCCCATCGGCAGCCCACTCGCCCACGGTGTGATCGAAGCCGGGAACACCGATGCCCACGTGGGCGTCACGCACGCCGAAATAGAAGTCACCCAGCGGTGAATTGGCGATGACCAGAGCTGCCACCATGGCGATCAGCAGCAGCAAACCGCCGGTGGTGTCACGGCGCAGAAACGATCCCACACTGCCCGCCCGTGACGGGTTATTCATGGCCACATTCAATGCCAAACTCCTATCGATCTGCGAATGTCTTGGGCCATCATATAGTCTCACCAACTAAGCACCGGGGGCCGCATGAGCGACCCCCGGTGCTTATACCGTGCTTTGGCGATCAGTGCTTGGCGATCCAGGATTCGGCCGCGCGCGCCTGCAGGGTCAGTGCCTTACCGATGTAGGGCTCGGCTGCGGCAGCGATCTTCTTACCGACCAGCGGAATGTTGGCGACCACGTCACCGACAACGTCGATCACGGTCTCTTCACCGGCGGGCTTCAGTGTCTGAGTGGCGTTGGCACCCACGGGCAGCCCGTGCGCCTTGATCTCGGTGCGGACCGTGCGGGAACCGTCCGCCGCCGGGGCGTCATAGGTGTCCACCTGGTTGAGCTTGACGGCACCCTTGACGAACTTCTTGACCATGTCGGGCAGCTTGTCCGGAGACATGGTGCGCACGGTGGTCACGGTGAAAGCCGTGTTGACGTCACCGGAAACCTCGAAAGACTCGAGCTGTGTACCAGCGCGGTCGCTCACGTGACGAACGAATGCCTCGTCGACGAAGGTCGTGAGCACGGTCTCCAACGGAGCCTTGACAGTAGTGGAGGCGTTGACAGACATGGTTCTCCTCGAAATTGATGAACGCGAGATGCGTTGTGGCCAGCGCAACTATCCTAGGCCCATCACTGACTCGGTCGCCTGGGAGAACGGGGAGTTGGGCTGTCCGCTAAAGAGGCTCTTCAGAGTTGAGTGTGGGGTGAGGCGTCGAGTCCACCGGTGATGAGGAGC
>JAKDKI010000439.1 GCA_030453435.1 Kocuria sp. | reverse complement strand
GAGTTGGAATTCGGACGCGCGAACGCTCCCACGTTCCATGCCGAGGTGAAGTGCCCGGCCGCAAACACGGTGGGGCGCACATCGCCGGCGCGATCCACCACGTGGCCGTCGGATTCCACCACGAGTTTTCCGGTGCTGACGGTGGCGCCGTCCTCGGTTTCGAAGTTCTGCTCGACTCCGGTTCCACTCGAGTGCACGTGGTGCAGTGCCGGGTCTGCCGATGACACCACGGTGGGCGCCGGCAGCCGTGCTTCGATCCAGCTGTTCGCGGAGACATCTGCACCGCCGGCCCGCGAGCGCGCACGGAACGCCGGTGTCCCTTCGGGAGCGTCCTGGTGAGCGGCCGTGACCTCGAGATCGGGGCCTAGGAACGTGATGAAACCTGCTCGATGCAGGGCCAACAGTTCTTGCAAACGGTGGGCCGGCGGACCGGAATCCACAAAACTGAAGAATCCGTGCCACCAGCCCGGCACAAGCCGCTGCGACTCGTCGTCCAAGTGCTCCAACGGCACCAACCGCCCGATCTCCATGTACGTGCGCAACAGCGCCAGGAAAAGGGCCTGCGTCTCGGAGTGGTCAGGATGCGTCCGTAGGGTGAGGTCGCGTTCGATGTAACGCACCAGGGCGTCCTGGACCTGCTGGGTGTCCTCGAAGAACATGTCGTCGAAGGGCCGGTCGATCGAGGCCAGGTCCACCCGGTATCGGGAATCCGGGATCGCTTTCCTCACCAATTGCTGCAGCTCGTTACTCCCCCAGCGGGCCGCTCGGTAAGCCGGGGCAAATTCCTCCCAGCTCATGCGGGCGCGCTCGGGATGCCCCACGATCAGCTCGCGATACACGTGGTAGCCGAGCTCTTGATTGATGAGCGGCCACAAGTGCTCGTGGAAGTTGAGGGTGCTGTGCTGTTCCAATAAGTGGCTGACGGTGTCCGGGGTGATGAACCGCAGGGGTTCGGGGTCCGCTGAGAGCACCGATGTGATCTTGCTGTGATAGGGAACGCCACGCCGGGACCCCACGAAGACATGGGGTTCTTGGCCGCACGCAACGTAGGTGAGCGGACCGCCGTCGCGAATTCCCTCGCGGGGTTTGCCGTCCACTCGCTCTCCCGTGGTTTCGAATCGACCCCCGCGGCCCTCGTACAACAACACCATGAGGTCGATGAAGGCCAGTCCCATGCCGGTCACGATCACGCGGTCCCCTGGGCGGACCGCGGAGTAATCGACGTCGTTCGTGTAAGCCGGTGGGGCGTAGAAGCCGCCGCGGGCAGTCGCCGTGCGTTCACGGATCAGCTGGGTGTTGGAACCCATGCTGTCCGTGTGGCCCACGGTGTAGACAACGGCATCCGTGGTGATGATTTCACCCGAGTCGAGTTCCACCCGGTGGCCGTGCTCTGAGTCCGTGACCGAGGTGACCGTGCCCCGGTGGGTTTCTACGCGCATGTTCTCCGCCGCTTGTTCTGCGGTCACACGGTAGAACCACCCCAGATAAAACGATTGCAGTTGTCTGGTGGGAAAACTTTCCGGGCCCAATTCCCGCACCTGGGCCATGATCTCCGGGTCGGTGATTCGGTGATCGGTGATCTCACCACTCACGACCGCCCGGCACCAGTCCAGGAGGGTGGGACCTTCCCGAACGGGGCCCTCGCATTCCACGGAAGCATCCGTGAACATGGTGATGTCCTGCGCCATGGAGTTCAATTTGAGCAGGGGTGACTGGTCGTAACGCCAGATCCGGCCCGCGCCGGGCTCGAACGGTTCCACCACGTGGACGGTGAGCACCGCGGCGTCGTGCGGGTAATTGGCGGTGATCCGCTCGATAACCATGGCCGCGCGCGGCCCCCCGCCCACGAACGTAACGCTGCGTGAGTCCACCGGTGACCTCCAGGACGTTGCGTGCGCGCCCTGACGACGGGCACTGCGGACAGTACTCGTCACGCTATCCCCGCCTGCCCTGGGATCGCAGGTCCATGTGACGCCGTGTGACAGCGTGTGAAGAATCAAGACAGCCGGTTGGAATCCCCCGGGCCGACAGCGGCACCATGGACGGGAGAGTGCCCGGCCGCTCGACCGTGCCCGGGACCGCAGTCGACTAGAGGGTAGGTCATGAACAGCTCACCGCGCAGAGTTCACCTGGCGGCGCATTTTCCGGGCGTCAACAACACCACGATCTGGTCGGATCCGCGCAGCG
>JAKDKI010000438.1 GCA_030453435.1 Kocuria sp. | reverse complement strand
TCTTTGCCTTATCCAACCCCACTCCAGAGATTCACCCACAGATCGCCGAAAAGTACGCCTCTGTGGTGGCCACGGGCCGATCAGACTTCCCCAATCAGATCAACAACGTATTGGCCTTCCCCGGCATTTTCCGCGGCGCTCTGGACTCCGGGGCGGCGCGCATCACCGCGCGAATGAAGCTTGCGGCAGCGGAGGCCATCGCAGATCTCGTCAAAGATGAGCTCGCCGCCGACTACATCATTCCCAGTCCGCTGGATCCGCGCGTCGGGCCTGCTGTCACCCATGCGGTAATGGCTGCGGCTCACTGAGCATGTGCCTTTGAGCACCAGCCGACTTGGGCACTGCGAGCTGACCCTGTATCACCTCCTCAAAGAGGGCGATACAGGGTCAGCTTGCTTCCTGTACCCAGCCCAAATCCGCAGACATCGCCGCGGCTGCTTCCAATACCGCGTCTAAGGCCGCTCTCCGGTCCGTCTCTGCCTCCAAGCGATGGGCAGGGGCCGCTAGCGTCACCGAAGCGACGACTTCATCGGTGGACGAGCGGATTGGCGCGGAGACCGCCCACACGTTCTCGTCCAGTTCGGATTCACACACGTCGTACCCTCGCCCACGAATGGTTTCCAAATGAACCAATACCTCATTAATCGTGTGAGGCGTTTCGGGAGTAAACGCGGTCAAGGCGGTGTCGGCCAGCAGCCTCCGGACTCGTGATGCAGGCTGCCACGCCAGTAGGATCCTCGCGGAAGCCGCGGCATGTAATGGCATGGTTTGTCCCACCCGTACGAAAAGACGCAACGGGTGAATTGATTCCGACAAGGCCAGGCAAACAACTTTGTCACCGGCAAACTCAGACAAGAAAACAGTCTCTCCCGTTCGCCGACTTGCTTGTGCTACGGCCTCATGGGCCGCAACCAACGGAGATTCACGCGACACATCCGACTGTGCCAGCTCGCGAGCGGCTGGACCGAGAAAGTAGCGGCGATTGGAGGTCGAGCGCGTGATGAAGCGCTCGTGCTCCAGCACAGCAGCCAGTCGGTGCGCCGAGGCCACTGGCAGATCTAAGCGTTCGCTGATCTCACCCAACGCCAAGCCCTTCGGGCAACGAGCCAACACTTTTAAGATATTCAGCGAACGAACGACCACTTGCATGAAGACCCCCTCCCACGAACCTGTCCACAGTGATGTTCCATTATGCGTCAAATATTTTGGCCGTCGGCGACGGAACGAGCAGCACATCGCCGAAGCGGTCGGCACTCCTCCGGATGGCCAAGGGGAATCCCATAGCGCAACGCCGGAGGAGCTGGGGATTGGCTCAACGGTCACTCCTTGTTACACCACGTCCATGTCTGGCGACTGGGTTACTGAACCTGGATGCGCTGATGTTGAGGAGGCCCGGCGAGTGGCTCGTGACAGCCGAGCGTTCCTGTGACCAGTGAGGATGGGACATTGTTCAGCCGTACAGGCCCTACAGTTCGACCAGACGCCGGAGGCCACCGGTTGAGGCATCAGGCGACCGACAGCTCCTGGACGCGCCGGTACAGGGTTGCTCTCGACATGCCCAGGTCGCGGGCGACCTGGGTGGCCGGCTCCCGGGACTCGATCAGGCGGACGGCATTGCGGATCTGGGAGTCGGTGAAGGTCTGGCGCCATCCCCCGAGGTCCTTGCCGGCGGCCCGGCGCTTGGCCACGGAGTCGGTGATGCGTTCCCGCTTGATTTGCAACTCCATCTGCGCCAGAGCGGCCATGACGGTGAAGACCATGGACCCCATCGGGGTGGCGGTGTCCACGTCTCCCCCACCCTGGCTTGGCACCCGGAGACCAGCACCCTTCCCCGCAGTTGCTCGGCGAAGGCCAGCATGTTCTGCGTTGACCGGCCCAGACGGTCCAAGGTGGTGATGACCATCGTGTCGCCTTCCTCGAGCGACTCCACCGCGTTGTCGAACTGCGGACGCGACGCACGTCCACCAGACACTCCACTGTCGGCATACACGTCATCGCGCCGCACACCCGCAGTAAATAGGTCATGCACTTGGCGGTCTGCATCCTGCTGCCGTGTCGACACTCGCGCATACCCCATCAGCTTCCCCATGTCCACCCGTTCTGTCTCGCAACCCACGTTGAGTATCCAATACTAGGTGTTGTGGGTCATGAGGTTCTTGGCGCGGGTGCGTCGATGAGATGAGGAACGGGC
>JAKDKI010000094.1 GCA_030453435.1 Kocuria sp. | reverse complement strand
CGACCGAACTTCTTCAGGACCCGCTTGAGGTCCTTGAGCATGGCCGCCTTGGGCTTGTTGCCCTCCAAGTACTGGTCGAACTCGATGTCATAAATGGCAATGCCCCACTCGAACATGGGTGCCAGGCCGGCGTTGATGACCGGGTTGAGCAGGTTGGCGGGGCGCCACGGCTGCGACGGATCCATGCGCAGCACGTTGTATCCGACGTCCCGGTCTTTACCGACCACATTGGTCCAAGTGTGGTGGGTTTCGTTATGGGTTCGCTGCCAGCCGGAGGCCGGTGCCACGAAGTCCCATTCCCACGTGGTGGAGTGGATTTCCATGTCGTTCATCCAGTCCCACTGACCGTGCAGAACGTTGTGTCCGATCTCCATGTTCTCCAGGATCTTGCCGCCCGCAAGGCAGCCCACCCCCAAGAACCACAGGGGCTTGTGCTTGGAGAACAACATGGAAGCGCGTCCCACCATTTCCAGACTGCGCTGGAGCTTGATCACGCGGTTGATGTAGCGCGCGTCCGATGCTCCTCGCTTGGCCGTGATCTCGTCCCGGATCGCGTCGAACTTGACCTCGAGCTCAATGAGCTGCTCTTCGGTGAGGTTCAAAGGATTGGGCGTGGGGCGAGACCGCTCTATTTCAAACGTGGGTGTCTGCTCTTCCAATGTTGCTGCCACGTGCTGCTCCTTCTAAGGGGATCGGGGTGCCTGTCGGCTAAATCTGCGGGGTGGGCGAGAATGCGGCGGGGTCGCTAGACATCCAATGCCACCCAAGGGGCTGGTCGGGTGATGCAGGTTTGCATCAGTCCGGGATCGTGGGTGACCTCGCCCGTTCGGATATCGGCTACCTGGCCGTCCGTCATGGGCACCAAGCAGCTACGGCAAATACCGATGCGGCAGCCGTGCGGCAACTGTCGGCCGGAGTTCTCTGCCGCTTCCAGAATGGAATCCGCGCCGGTCACTTCCAGGGTTTCCTCCGTGGCGGAGAAGTACACTTCCCCGTTGCCGCTGGCGCTGGTGCGCTTGGTCAGGTCGAAGCGTTCCACGCGAGATTCGCCGCCGAACAGGATGGCCATGTCCTGCACTTGGCTGACGAAGGAATCAGGGCCGGATGAGTAGATCTCACGGTCCTGATAATCCGGGCACAGCCGGGGAAGGTCCCCTTGGTCCGAGAAGTCGATGCGGCCGTCTTCACGGCTGAACCAGAAAATGGGTTTCAGGCCGGGGAACTGATCGGCCAGTTCAAGGATTTCATCGTGAAAAATGCAGTCCTCTCGTGATCGGGAGGAGTACAGCAGCACCACATCGTGGTCGGGGCGCCGCGGCATGAGTGTGCGGAGCATGGACATCACCGGTGTGATGCCAGAGCCCGCCACGATGAACAGGATGCTCGCCGGAGTCTCTTCCAGCACGAATTGGCCGGAGGGCTCCTCCAGGTACAGGAGGGTTCCGGGTTGAGCATCGTGAACTAAGAACGTGGACACCGCACCATTGGCCTTAACCGTGATGGAGGGGTCGTGCCCCTCGGCGGCACTGATGGAGAACGGACGCCATACCCGCTTGCCATTCAGTGACACCCCGATGCGAGCCCACTGGCCTGCCACGTGGGGAATCCACCCGTCCCCGGCCTTGAAAAAGATCGTGGAGGTGTCTGCGGTTTCACGGACCACGCGGGATACGATTCCCCGCGTGTACCGGGCACTGCTCAGGTTGTGAAACACCTGGAGGAAGTCTTTCGGATCACGCGGGTACGTGAACTGGGAGACAGCGAATTTAAGAAGCTTTCGAGTGCTGTTGTTCTTCACGCTGGGCCCCCACTTCTGGTCTATCGTCAATCATTGAAATCTGGATATCAGGTTGCTCTTTCTGCGGACGGGGCCGGTGATCTCACCGTCCTCCGATGCCGGAACCTGTTGACGATCTACGCGGGTCCTCGGTCTCGATGGATGTTCAACCACTCGGATCATGCGCGGCTGGAACGTTCTTACCGTAACAACCGGTCATGCGCGCCCACACCGAACCTCCTGATTGTTACCTGGACGGCCACTAGGGCCGCGCGGGGGCCGGCGGATCGTTGTCCACGCACTCTTTCGCTCCCCCTAGAGCCGTCCGCGCTGAACTTGCACTTGTGCAAGTTTGCACGAGTGCATAGTATGTACCAGTGCTAGAAGAGAAATTGTCATTGCGGGAGCGGCATCGGGCCCAGACCTCCCGCGAGATTCACGAGGCCGCCTGGGAACTGACCCGACGAAACGGGTACGGCGCCACCACGGTAGAAGCCATTGTGGAACGCGCCGGAGTGTCCCGCCGGACTTTCTTCAACTACTTCCCGTCGAAGGAAGACGCGGTCCTGGGCCTGAAACCGGTACACATGCCTCCCTCTGCTCTGGAGAACTATCAGGACACCACCACCGGCGATGAGTTCTCACGTACCGTGCGGTTATTCCTCGAGGTGCTCCGACACTCTGCGGGTTTCAGCACCACCGGCAAAGAACGCAAGGAATTGCTCACGGCCAACCCGGACCTGTCCCGAAAGATCGGTCTCCACATCACGGCAGCCGAGTCCTTGGTGGCAGCCACCATTGACGAGCACACAGAAGATTCGGCCAGTGCCGGGACATGTGAGAGGTCTCAGGCGTACGTGCTGATGGCCGGAGCGGTTCTCAAATACGTCTACCGAAAAAACGAAGACCTGACCAGCAATTCTGACCCGGACGTCGTCGACAGCGCGGTAGAACAAGCGCTGTCCGTTTTCCGCACCGCATTCAAGGAGATTTCATGAGCCACAGCACGTCATCTGCACCGACCCACCGGTCGGGCAAGCACATGGCGGAACCCGCACCCCGGTTGGCGCTGCTGTTCGCTGCACTCATGATGGTCATGCTGCTGGCCGCTCTCTCCCAAACAATCCTCTCCACGGCCCTGCCGACCATGGTCGGAGAACTGGGCGGGGTTAACCACATGAGCTGGGTCATCACGGCCTACATCCTGGCCTCCACCGTCATGATGCCGGTGTACGGCCGCGTGTCCGATCTGCTGGGCCGCAAACCCATCCTGTTGGGCGCAGTCCTGTTGTTCATCGCCGGTTCATTGATCGGTGCGGCGGCACAGACCATGGGACTGCTCATCGCGGCACGTGTGGTGCAAGGGCTTGGTGGCGGTGGCCTGATGATACTGTCGCAGGCCGCCATTGCGGATGTGGTTCCGGCCCGCGAGCGAGGCAAGTACATGGGCATCATGGGTGCGGTCTTCGCGGTGTCTTCCGTGGCAGGTCCGCTGCTGGGCGGTTGGCTGACCGAGGGGCCCGGCTGGCGCTGGGCCTTCATCATCAACATCCCCCTGGGAATCCTGGCCCTGATCGCGGTGAGCGTTTTTCTGCGGATTCCTCGCCCGGAACGTGCCAAGTCCCTGCACATCGATTACCTGGGCATGGTGCTTCTGGCCGTGGCCACCACCTCCCTCATCCTGGTGTGCACGTGGGGTGGTCAGCAGTACGACTGGGGCTCCCCGCACATTATCGGCTTGTCCCTGCTCACCGTTGCCGCTGCCATTGCTTTCGTGGTGACGGAGTCCAAGGTCAAGGATCCCGTGATCCCGCTGTCACTGTTCGCTGATCGGAACTTCACTCTCACCACCGTGGCCGGCTTGATGGTCGGCGTGGTCATGTTCGGTGCCCTGGGATACATGCCCACATACATTCAGATGGCCAAGGGTGTGGATGCAACCACCGCTGGTTTGCTGATGACACCCATGATGGGCAGCCTGCTGGTGACCTCCATCCTGTCCGGACAGATCGTGTCCAAGACGGGCCGGTACAAATTCTTCCCGCTGATCGGCATGGTGATCACCGGGCTGGGGCTGTGGCTGATGTCCACCATGACCGCCTCCGATCCCATGTGGAAGCTGTGCCTGTTCATCGCCGTGTTCGGTGCCGGCATTGGCCTGAGCATGCAGATTCTGGTGCTCATCGTGCAGAACTCGTTCCCCAACCGCATGGTGGGTACCGCAACGGCATCGAGCAACTTCTTCCGCCAAGTGGGTGCAACCGTCGGTTCGGCCGTGGTGGGCTCGGTCTTCGTGACCCGGCTCCATGATCTGTTGGCAGAACGCATGCCTCCGGCGGCTGGGAGTGCCCCGGTCAGCGGCAATTCCCTGACCCCCGGGCTGGTTCAGGGGCTACCGGATGCACTGCGATTGCCCGTGATCGATTCCTACAACGATGCGCTTCTGCCCATCTTCTTGTTCATGGTGCCGTTGACGGTCATGGCCCTGGTCCTGCTCTTCTTCGTCGTGGAGAAACCGCTGGCCACTCAGATCGACCGCGAAGTCATCACCCCCGACTCGGACGAAATTGCCGCAGCCGACCGGCCGGACCCCAGTGATGCGCAGCGTCATGGGACGGACCCCGCCGTCTCCGGTCCGTCCCCCGCTACGCTTGACCCAGAGTCCGACCAGGAGCCCGTCTCCACCCGTCGCTGAGCAGGAGTACACCGTGCGCATTCGTATTAACATCACCAGTGTCCTGGTGGACGACCAGGCCAGAGCCCTTGAGTTCTACACCGACAAGCTCGGCTTCGAACTCAAGCACGATGTTCCCGCCGGCGATGCCCGCTGGCTCACGCTCACCGCCCCCGGCGATCCGGACGGCGTTGAGCTGCTCCTTGAGCCAGATGCCAACTACGGCGCCCCCGAGTTCAAGTCCACCCTCAAATCAGCCGGTGTCCCCTTCACACAGTTCCAGGTGGACAGCGTGCAGGAGGCCTACGACGAGCTGCGTTCCAAGGGCGTGGAGTTCACCATGGAACCCACGAACGCCGGCCCGGTGAGCATCACGGTCCTGGACGACACGTGCGGAAACCTGATTCAGCTCATCAGCGAGAACTGACCCGCACTCTGAATAGCTGCAAAACGATCGACGGTACGTCCCGAAATTCTTATTTCTTGGGACGTACCGTCGATCGTCGTGTGGGGCCCGGCAATCACCGGCTCCTAATGTCGGTCAGCTCACGCGCGGCGGCCAGGGCGTTCAGTCGTCGCTCGGCAGCTCCCGCTGGATGTCCTCCACGAGATCACCGATCAGCTCCGGTGCATCGTCCAGGCGCGCACGCAGCGAGGCCATCTCGATCCCGTGCAACAGCCCCACCGCGTAACGGTCCTTGCCGGTGCGCTGGAAGCTGCGTGCCACACGTGCGAGCCAGTGCTCCATGACCGCACAGTCCGTGAGCGACCCCAATTCGTCCTGGTATTCCTTGGCGTACGACGCCGCTTTGGAGCGTTTCTTGCCCGGCTCGACATCCGCGCGGTCCAGGGCATCGCTGACGTACCGAACGGACTTGATGGCCTTGCGGGCGTCATGCAGGTGATCGAAGTAGACCGCCAGGGCCACGGGATCTTCCTCGGCCCGGGCCAACCGTTCGCTCAGCTCTGCTCCGAGTTCGCTGACCTCGGTTTCTCCGGTTTCCGAATCCACGCTCGGCTTGGCAGTGGCCTCGCGGATCACGTCGGTCAATGCGGTGCTCATGACGGACTTGGCGAACTTCTTGGCGGACAGCTCCGCGGCCTGCTGCCCGAACGAGGGATCCTGGAACAATGCCCGTAGGTCCGACAGCAATTGGATGTGCTCGGCGCTGTCCAGCATGCGGCGAACGGCGCGAGCGGCGTCGGTGGAGGCTGACTCCGAGGCGGCGAACAGGTCCTGCCGGGCCGCGGCCGTGATCTGGCCCTGGAATCCGTCGTCCAAACGGGCGTGCAACTGTTCAGCGGCGACTTCCTCGTCACGAGCATCGCTGAGGGCACGCGCCAAGGTCTTGAGGCGCTCCTCGAGATCGGTGCCGGTCTGCTCCGGAACGAAGTCACGCGCGGCGTGCAACACACTGCGCAGAGCTCGACTGCGCACCCGCATCTGATGCACAGAATCATCCGCGCCGATCCGAACCGCGAAATCCCAGTGCTGCAACTGGCGGGTCAAGGTTGCGCACATAGCCACCAGAACGTCCTGGCCGGTGGTCAGCACATCCTTGGTGGGAACCGGCGCCCGCTTCTTGTCGGCGTCCTTTGTGGACTTCTTCGATTTCTTGGACTTCTTCGACGAATTCTTGGAATCGTCCTTGTCCTTCTTCTTGTTCTTGTCGTCCGAAGCCAGTTCTTTGGCCGGAGCACCGCCCTGACCCAGCGCCCGAGCAATCTTGGCCGGTGACTTGGATGCCACGGCACCCGCCTCGAACAGAACGTCCTCAACTGCGTTGAAGACAGCCTTGGTCTGCTTCTTGGACAATTCGTCAGAGCTCAGCTCGATCTCGCATTCGCTCCACTCACGGTCCACCCCGGCACGCTCATCGCGCGCGCAGACGAAGTCCACGCACAGAACCGCGTGCTGCTGACCATCATCGGCGGTGATCGGGTACTCGGCGCGCTTGGTATTGATGGTCGCCACGGGTGTGAGTGGCCGGTCCAACGTGATCCCGACCAAGGTCTTCCGCAGCGCGGCGGGCATGCGATCGGAGGTTTTGAGCGGTGCGTAATGCAGCTCGCCACGGACCTTGCCGGCCTTGTACTTCACGTGCCATCCGTCGTCACCGCCACCCGCACGACGTCGCACGGCCACCTTGGCGGCGCTCAGCGCGTAGTCCTCGGTATCGAAGTAGGCAGCTGTCAGATCGTAGATCGACGGCTCCCCCACCGTGAATCCTTCCACCTTGTGCAGCTTGATCTTGGCCGCCTGTTTGGGCGACACATCGTACTTGCGTTCAATCTCCCATTGCTGCTCAGCCATGACGCTCCCTAGATATGCCACGCGCCGCGGCCTGCCCTGTTGGGTACGGCCGCGGCGCGGAATCGAACTGTTTCGTTAAATCTTTGTGGTGCTGCCGCTAGGCCCGGCGACGCTTCAAAACGTCATCCAAGTTGAGTGCTGCGGATTCCCGCGCACCGGCCTCAGCTGCGTCCTTCAAAGTGGTCGACTTTGCCGCGGGGCGCTGGGGAACCTGGAGAGGTTCGGGTTCACGCGGAGGCACGACCGGGGCCTGGGTGTACAGCGGCTTGGGGACTGGAACCGGCTGCCAGGTGGCCTTGCCCTCGAACTTGGGGGCCGTGGAACGGGCAACCTTGAGAGCCTCCGCACGAAGTTCATCCACCGTGTAGGCGGGTTCGTGGGTCTTGGCGGTGACCTGCTGTTCAGACTGCTCCACCTGTTCGGGCAGATCCAGAGCGGCCATGGCGCGGCGCTCACGAACCTGCTCCTCCTGGCGGTTCTCGTCCTCGTTGTCGAACAGCTTCTGTTCCGGCTGCTCAACGGGCGCGCTTACGGAGCCGCGGGCGCGGCGAACGTTCTGTTCTTCAACGGCCAAGTAGCGCAGTCCGGCTACGCAACCGATGCCGAGCAGCGTGAGGACGGTCGGCACTGCCCAGGTAACGGCGGTGAAAGGAGCCATGACACCGGTGATCAAGGCGGTGAGCAACAGCATGGCACCGGCCAGGAAAATCAGGGTGCGGTCCCATCGAATGTGCAGGCCGGCCATGGGGCGGCGCGCGGATGCCGCGGTGGACGGTTCCGTTGCCGACGTCTCCATGGTGCTCTCCCGTTCGTAGGTTGATGTCTTGGGCGCAAGACTCACTGTAGTGTGCTGCGGGCCACTGCGGGGCGCATCGAACCGGAGGTCGCGCGCATCGACTTGGGCCAGCACGGGGGTGTCTTCACGTCGCAGAATCCGAGGCGCCAGCCATACCGCGCACAACACGCACACGATGGCCAAAACGGCCGAGCTGCTTACCCACGTCAATCCCACGACCCC
>JAKDKI010000093.1 GCA_030453435.1 Kocuria sp. | reverse complement strand
CAACGCCATCCGCGTGCCAACCCCGGACGTCTCCATGGCCATCCTCAACCTGCAGCTGGACAAGGCACCCGAATCCGCTGACGAGGTCAACGAGTTCCTCAAGGACATTTCCTTGAACTCGGCCATGCGCAAGCAGATCGACTACGTGGACTCCCCGGACGTCGTCTCCACCGACCTGGTCGGCTCCCGCCGCGCCGGCGTGGTGGACGGTCTGGCCACCATCGTCAACAACAACTCGCTCGTGCTCTACGTCTGGTACGACAACGAGTTCGGCTACTCCTGCCAGGTGGTGCGCGTGCTCGCTCGCATGGCAGACATCGCCATGCCGCAGCTCCCGTAAGCTGCCCGGCCACTACGACGCAGCCCCGGCCCCTTCCGCGCGAAGGTGCCGGGGCTGCGTCATTGGTTGTGAGGCGCGTTGGTTGTGGGGTGCTTCGGTTGTGGGGGCGTTGGGACTGTCGCGGGGCTTGCTGCGCATCTCAGGCGCCGTCCCGACCCCGCCGGGCACCTCGTGTGCCGTTAGAGCCTTTCTGAGCCTCGCCAAGGGTTCTAATGACGCATGGCGTGCGCACGGAGGTTCTAACGACGCCCGGTGCTCGTCGTTGCAGCACCCTTACCGCAGACGACGCCGCTTCGGCCGCGTAGCCGCGCATCTCAAGCGCGCTCAGGTCCCTGCCGCGCACCTGGTGTGTCCCACAGGTCTACTGGGGCTTCTCACCGGCCTGCTTGACCTCGCCAATCGCGTTGAGGCCGAACATCGGGGTGCAGTTGACGCGGTAGTCGCCCACGATGCGTGCTTTGTAGATGGTCGGGTTGTGCGTGGCCACGGTGCGGGCGTTGCGCCAGAAGCGGTCCAGGGACTTGGACTTGCCCACGGCGGAGGCGCCGAGCAGGTCGAAGATCCCGTCGGTCACGTCGCGTACGAGGTCCGGAACGACCACCTGGGCATGTGCCACGGGCAGTTCGCACGCGTTGGTCAACTCCTGGGGGTTGTTGAGAAGGGGATCGCCGCCGAGAACGCCAATGGCGGCGTCGAGCTCCCGGGCCGCTTGCAGAACGATCGCCCACGCGGCGGCTGCCTTCGCACTCAGTTCACCCACGCGCTGCAGGACCTGCGGATCCTCGCGCGCAACTGAGCCGGTACCGGTGTTGAAACCGCGAGTGCGTGAACGCACCAAGTGGACGCCCTCGTCGATGGCGGCCTTGGCGATGCCCGCTTCAACGGCAAGGAGGACGAGCTGGAAGACAGCGGTCTCCTGGGTGGCTCGGCCATCGCGGTTGCGCACGTTGGCCGCCGGAACCTTAACCCCGCGGAAGTGCGTGGTGCCTGTGCCGGTGAGTTGCTGGCCGAACCCATCCCAGTCGTCGACCAGTTCGATGCCATCCCACGAGCTCTTCACCAGCGCATGCGAGCGCGCCTCCTGACCGGGAATCTGCGCGGTGACCTGGATCCAATCGGAGAAGATGGAACCGGTGGAGTAGTACTTGGTGCCGTTGAGCTCCCAGTCACCGTCTGCGGTCTGGATCTGGGTCAGGGTAGTGGCCGCGGTGCCCAGCGCGGCCCCGGAGCGCTCGGTCGCGGCATTGCCCACGGTCTCGCCGGCGGCGATCCGCGGGAACCAGACGTCGGACTCCTCCGAGCTGAGGCTCGCGATGAATCCCAGGTGCGAGCGGTAAACATGCGCCACATTGGAGTCCGCCGCGGCCAGGGCAATCAGCAGCTCCGCCACCTGCTCCAGCGAAGCTCCGTAACCACCCCGCGAGCGCGGAACGGTCAGCGCACCGAAGTGCCGTTCGTTGAGCCACTTGAACTGTTCGAACGGCAGAATCCGCTGCTGTTCGCGTTCCACAGCACCGGCCGCAATCCGGTCGAACACCGGTTGGAACACGTCAAATAATTCGCGGGTGCTCAGCGATCGCTGCGGATCCCCGTGAAGGGCCGCGGTGTCGAATTGTTCCTTGATCCCGGTGTCAGTGCTCATGTTCTCGGTAGTCCCTCGCGTTCAGTCGCGGTGCACGCACCCGACCGAGAGGAACACAGCGCGTGCGCGGGCATGACCGTGCGAACCGCAGAAGCTGAAAAGCTGTCCATCGGTCGTGGCGGAAGCACCGTCCCGGTATCCGGGTGGTTGCTGCGGCGTTGACGAGCCACGTCTCTCGGCCACTCTTGATGGCGTTACGGGTTCAGAGCATCACGGGCCCCGGGGGACTGTCAACGCGCGTGACGGTTTATGACCGCCAGAACGCTCCGGTCACTCGGGACAGCGCGTGAAGGTCGTCCACGTGGGCGAGTTCGCGGGCCGAATGCATCGACAACAAGCCCACGCCCACGTCCAGGGTGCGCATGCCCAAGCGGGTGGCCGTGATGGGCCCGATAGTGGAACCGCACGGCACGTTGTTGTTGGAGACGAATTCCTGATAGCTCACGCCGGCGCGATCACACGCATCCGCCCACAGCCCGGCGCCCATGGCGTCCGTGGTGTAGCGCTGGTTGGCGTTGATCTTCAGGAGCGGTCCGGATCCCGGTTCGGGAGTGTTCACGGGATCGTGATGACCGCGGTAGTTGGGGTGGACCAGGTGACCGGCGTCCGCAGACAGGCACACCGATTCAGCCAGAGAACGCCGGTAATCGTCCTGTGATTCGCCCTGCGCCGCGCTGATACGCACGAGCACGTCCTCCAGGAACGGGCCCGCCGCGCCGGAACGCGTGGCTGAACCGACTTCCTCGTGGTCGAACGCGGCCAGCATCGAAACCTGCGACGCGGATTCGAGCTCCTCCGCGTGCTCGACGAACGCATGAAGCCCCGCATAGACGGAGGACAGGTTGTCCAGTCGACCGCTCGCGAGCAGTTGCCGCCGCTGCCCGATCAATTCAGGTTTCTGGGTATCCGCGAGCACGATGTCGAAGCCCACGATGTCCTCCGGGGACACCGATGCCTCGGCCATGTCCGCGAGCAGTCCCAGCACGTCAGCGTCCTGCGCCGAGCCCGTTCCCCAAATGGGCTGCACGTGCTGCTGCTTGTCCAGCTTGAGCCCGTCGTTGGCCCCGCGGTCCAGGTGGATGGCCAACTGCGGAATCCTTGCGATGGCCTCAGTCGCGCATAAGTGTTGCGTGAGTTCGCCGTTCTCACCACGCACCACAATGCGCCCGGCGAGCCGCAGATCCCTGTCCAGCCAAGAATTCAGCAGTACCCCGCCGTAGACCTCCACTCCCGCCTGATACCAACCGTTGGAGACCGTGGTCGGCTTGGGCTTGAGCTTGAACCCGGGCGAATCCGTGTGCGCGCCCAAAATGCGAGACCCGGCGCCCGCGCGATAGTCGCGAGGGGCCACCCAGGCGATCAGAGCGCCGTCGCGAATCGTGAAGTGCCTCCCGACGACGTCGCTCCACGCCTCGGACCCGTGCAGTTCCGTGAATCCCGCGCCGCGCAGCAGCTCTGCGGCGGCCGCGACCGCGTGGTAGGAACTGGGCGAGGCCATGACGTAATCACCCAGGGCACGGGCATAGCCGAACGGGGCGCGGTGGGAGTCCAAGTCAGAAACGCTGTGATGGGCCATGCAGCACAGTCTAAGGAGTGCGGTCCTGGTTGGTAGCTGAACCGTCGCCCTGCGGTCCCAGGTTCTGGCCTTGCGGCGAGCCGTAGCTCGTGTGTTGGCTCGATGGCTGCACCCCCGTGAACTGGCGGTCCCGCGGGTCGCCACCCTGCGACGGGCCGTTCGGCCAAGGCCCGTTCCCGGATGGTCCGTTCGGTGGCTGCGGGCCCGATGCCTTCCGCACGTCCAGCAGACCCACCGGACGCCCCTGGCCGTCCCGCACGGTGTACGGGCCGTACTGTTCCGGCAGGGAGAGGTAGTTCTGGGTGCGCGGGTCCACCACGAACGCCGCGAGCGCGGTGCCGTTCTGGCCGACCACACGCTGTCGTTGCGCGAGTGCGGGCAGGCGCGGCGGAGGCGGCAGGATGATGGTGCGGGAGGTCGCGATTCGAGTCTTCCGAGCCATCCGGAACACCACCAACAGGAAAATCCCGTTGATGGCCAGGGTGAACAGCACCTCGATGGGCCCACCACTCGTATCGTTCAGGTCCGCCAATCCGACCATGGCCATGAGCGTCACCGTGCAGTTGTTGACCACGTGCAGGGCAACGGCCGCCTCCAGCCCGCCGGTGCGCCAGGTAATGACGCCCATGGTGATCGCCATGACGGCGATGGAGGCCTGTCCCCACACATCGTAGAGATGCCCGGCCACGAACAGCGGGACGGGCAGAAGAATGGCCCAGGCCGGGTGCTTCAACCAACGACCCACCGTCTGCATCAGATAGCCGCGGAAGACGAGTTCCTCCGCGAAGCACTGGATGGGCACCAGCAGGATCACCATGAGCAGCAGCCAGCCCCACTGGGGCGCCAGGGTGAACTCGATCGCTTCACCGCCGGCCACGATATCGAACAGGATGGACAGGCCGTTGATCACCACAAAGATGGCCAGTGCCGCGAGCCCGCACTGAAGCATCCATTTCCAGCGCAACCGCCCCGTCACCGAGTGGAGTAGGCCCAATGGCCGCGGGCCCATAATCCATCTGGCCAGATAAGCCGCCGGAGCCATGAGTGCAACTGAGCCGAACAGGAGTAAGAAGACCAGCGGGTCCAGCTGGTTCATGGTCTCCAGATTGTCCATGTCCATGGGGTTGTCCACGAACAGGACAAGCGGGATGGTGAACAGCACCGTAAGGACGATGTACAGGAAGAAAAAGATGGCGCCCTCAACCAAGGGCTTCCACCACTCGTGTTTGGGATCCGCGAATCCCAGGCGGTGATACGCCAGCGTGCGCAGCCGCTCCGGCGGCACCTGGGACGGGCCGGGAGCAGGAACCGGCGGGGGTACGCGACCGCCGTTCATGGTCGACGACGCCGCTGCCCGACCAACACCTCTCCCCTCACCGGGCCGCGTGGCCGGGGTCGAGTGAGGTGCGGGCGGTTGGCTCCAGGGAGCGGGGTGCTGGCTCATGGTTCCACGCTATCGGTCGCCGGTGTTCTGCGAGGTGATTGTGGAGTGTGTGTACCGTGTGCCAACCGGGCAACCGAACAACCCGGCAATCCTGCAACCCACGCGGCGCAGCGAGGCAGACGGGCCCACGCGCGGCACGAAGTTCCTTAGACGGAAGCCGATTGGTGGGCCGTTGTTGCCCGCACCGCGTAACGCTCCACGAAGGCCGCCAGAATTTTCTTGGGTTGATCCACCTCAGGCCCGTCCTTGACGCGATCGATCACGGTCTGAGTGTCTTCCGGCCGGAAGTAACCCAGGTCCTTGTAGGCGATGACCCGGTTGATCAGGCCGTTCGGGTCCAGTTCCGGGTGGAACTGCGTGGCGTAGAGGTTCTGCTTGACGCGGTACATCTGCACCTCGCACACGGTTCCGCTGGCCAGCAACACTGCGCTGGCGGGCAGCGAACGAGTGCCTTCCTTGTGCCCTACGTAGGCGGTGAACTCCCCCGGCAACTGGGACAGCAGTGGATCTTCGGCGCCCTCTTCGGTCACCGTGACGGTGATCGGACCCACCTCTTCGCTGCGGGTCCGGTCCACCACTGCACCCTGATGGATTCCCAACGTACCTACGCCATAGCAAGCCCCGAGGAACGGGAAGTCCCTGGCCACCACCTCATCCAGGAGAGCACTGATCCACTTCTCGGCCCGGTGTTGCGTGGCCGATTTCTCCTCCGCGGGGTCGGATGAATTGAAGGGCGAACCGCCCACGATGATTCCGCTGTACCGGTCCAGGTCCAGCTGCGGGACCGGGCCTTTCTCCAGGCGCACGTGTTCGAGCTCCGACTCCTGCAGGCCGCCGAAACGCCGGACGGCGTCGTATTCCTCCAGTGCCACATCGTCTTCGGGCCGGGTGGCCAGCAGTACAAACGGTTTCATGACCTCATCGTAGGCACCGTTTCAGCCGCCAAAGTGCGCCTCCCACTGTGCGTCACACCACGTCACGCGTTACAGCGGCATGACACTTGGTTTCAGTTCTGAAAACTCCGGCTCGGCCCCTTGACTTCCGCCCTGTGATCCAGTTCACTATCTTTATATGGAATTTAGATTTCACATAGCGAAAAAGTAAGGGAAGCAATGACGCTCAGCGAGTTCAACGAAACGGATCGACAGACGGCGGTGGAAACCGTTCGCCCCGCTCTGGACATCCAGCGCTGGATCGAAGAGATCGTGGACGGTCGCCCCTACGAAAATACCGAGGATGCGCTGGCCGCCGCACGCGATGCTGCCAACCCTTTCACGGATGCAGAGGTCGACCAGGCTTTGTCGCACCACCCCAAGATCGGTGAGCGCGCCGCTGGGAAATCCAAAGAAGCCGACCTCTCACGCAACGAACAAGCCGGCCTGGGTGAGTCCACGGAGGTCATCAAGGCCGAACTCGCTCGCGGCAACGCCGAGTACGAAGAGCGCTTCGGCCAGGTCTTCCTGATCCGCGCCGCCGGCCGCTCACTACCCGAAATTTTGTCAGAGCTGCAGCGCCGTCTGCAGAACACCCCGGAGGACGAGCGCACCGAAGTTGCCGATCAACTTCGTCAGATTGCCCTCCTCCGCATCGAAGGGATCCTGTCATGAGCTTCATTTCCGCACACGTCCTTGATTCCGTGCACGGCTGCCCAGCCCAAGGAATCGACGTCACGCTCCTCACCGGTGAAGGCCAAGAACTTGGCACCGCAACCACCAACGAGGACGGCCGAGTCACCGAACTCGGCCCAGAGACCCTGGAGTCCGGCCATTACCGGATCATTTTCGCAACCGAGCAGTACTTCGCCGGGCGCGAGCTTGAGACGTTCTACCCGTTCGTCTCGGTGGATTTCTCGGTGCAACAGGAGCAGGGCCACTACCACGTGCCCTTGCTGCTGAGCCCGTTTGCGTATTCCACATACCGCGGCAGTTGACCCAGGAGCCGACCCAGTCGACGATTGCCGATCCACTCAGACAGCACATCAATTTTCTACACAGGAGTAGATGAAAATGACCGAAGTAGTTCTCGGAAAGAACCAGTACGGCAAGGCGCAGAACCACGTGGTTCGCATCAACCGTGACAACGACCGCCACATCATTCGCGACCTGGTGGTCACCTCCCAACTGCGCGGTGACCTGACCGAGGTACACACCAAGGGCGACAACGCCCACTGTGTCCCCACCGACACCCAGAAGAACACGGTGTTCGCGTTCGCTCAGAAGTACGACGTCAAGTCCCCTGAGAACCTGATCCTCAAGCTCTCGGACCACTTCACGAGCGAGTTCGACTGGATCTCCGGTGGCCGTTGGGCAGCCGATGAGTACCGCTGGGACCGCATCAACGACAACGATCACTGCTTCGTCCAGAACAAGCAGGAAGTCCGCACCTCGGTGCTGGTCACCGATGGCGACAAGAAGACCGTGATCTCCGGCTTCAAGGACCTCACGATCTTGAAGTCCACCGAATCCGGGTTCGAGGGTTACCCCAAGGACCAGTACACGACCCTGAAGGAAACCACGGACCGCATCATGTCCACGGACGTGGCAACCCGCTGGCGTTACAACACCACCGATGTCGACTTCGATGCCGTGTACGACAGCGTCAAGAACATCATCCTCACCAAGTTCACCGACCACTACTCCCGTGCGCTGCAGGAGACCCTGTACCTCATGGGCAAGGCCGTGATCGAGGCTCACCCAGAGATCGACGAGATCAAGTTCTCCTGCCCGAACAAACACCACTTCGTCTACGACTTGAGCTTCTGCGATCTGGGCAACAACAACGAGACCC
>JAKDKI010000437.1 GCA_030453435.1 Kocuria sp. | reverse complement strand
ACTGCACGAGACCAACCGCGATTACATCCGCAACATCCACGCGGAGGACGGCACGAGCGTTCCGCTGCTCGGCACTATTCCGCTGGGCTGGGGCTCCGCAGACGGAGACTGATGTGAGCCAACTGCAGTCCGGAAGTGTGGTGGGAAGGAAATGCCATTTCGGAGCAGGAAATCGGCAGTTCCCTCGCTTGAGACTTCGTCGATGCCGTTGCCTCACATGAGACTCGCACGCGCTGCTGGATGGCGGAGCATGTTCGGCGGTTAGCGCTCCGCCAGATCAAGAACCCGCGACTAGTGCGTCGTACACGCGCTCGAACCGTTCGTGGACACCGTCGTAGTACTCCCGCGTCTCATCTTGCGGCGAGTAGGTACCGGCGGGTTCGTGATCGGCCGGATCCACGTCGGGAGCCAGCGACTCGAGCATCAGCAGAGCGGTGCCGCGGGCGGTGGAGCGCTTCATGACCTGATGAATCACCGGTTTGCCCAGGTAGTCGCCCAGAATCTGCAACCACGACGGCAGATCCTGCGTCACGCTTCCGGCGGCCACGATCTTCTCGACGTCTTTGGCGGCTTCTTCCATCTCATCGGCCACCCGCCGGTACGAGGCCGCGATGCCCTCCAACATTCCGCGGGCCATCCCCGCTGCATCGGTGGACGCGGAGACATCCACGAATGCGGTGCGCGCGCTGCCGGCCCAGCCGGTGGAACGCTCGCCGGTCAGGAAAGGCAGCACTCCCGGGGTCGAGGTCGACACAGCTTCCGCGGCAATCTCATCCAGGTCAATGCCTTCCAGATTGAGCGTGTTCTCCAGCCAGCTGACCGCACGGCCCACATCATTGAGGGCGCCACCCAGCAGGCAACGTTTGGAGTCGATCCGGTAGCTCCACAGTCCGGGCGGAATGTCGTTCGGGCGGTGATGGAGAAGCACCCGCATGGCACCGGAAGTGGCTGCAGAGACGACCATGGTCTGTTCGTTGTCGCCGCCCACACCGATGTTGGCGCACAACCCGTCGGCCACCGGTGCGTACCACTGGGCACCGGAGAGACCCTCCCAGCGTTCGGTGCGCTCGGGGTCCACGTCCGGCAGCGGTTGATCGGGGTCAAGGATCGGCGAGAGGACATCCTCAGAGATCCCTGCTGCCTTGAGCATGCGCTGATCCCAGTTGCCGGATCGTCGGTTGAGCAGCCCGGTCCACGCGGCGGTCGCGGTACCCGCTGCAGTAGTTCCGAGAAGCTTCAGCCACACATATTCACCGATGGACATCCATCGAGCGGCCTCCTCCATGACCTCCGGCTGGGTCTCCGCCAGCCAGCGACACCTCGGTGCCAGGTAGCTCGTGTGCAGTCGTGCTCCCACGATGTCCTGTACTTCGCGCTCGTCCAATTCCTTGCGCAATTGTGCGAGCTGCGGCGCGCAACGAGAGTCCGCGTACGTGAAACACGGGGTAATAGCGTCCCCTTCGCCGTTCACACCCACGAGCGATGACGCAAAAGTATCGAGGCCGACGCCGCGCACTCGCCCGGCCAGCTCAGACCGGTCACACACCAAGTCCAGGATCTCGCTCAACTCCTCGACCACCTGATCGGGGTCGATCACCGATGTGCCGTCGGAGGCCGTGGTGAAGGAATGCGGAACCTTGTGCCGGTAGCCACGGACCGGGGTCCCGGTGGCATCGTGGAGGGAACCACGGCTCGCGGTGGAACCCACATCGAGAGCCATGACCAGCGGGTCAACCGCTTTTTTGAGTTCGACAGCGAACTCCACCGCGTCGTCCGGGCGCGGTGTGTCCTTGTGCTTGCCCATGATTCCTCCTGCTCCGTTGCGGTGGATCGCTGTCTTCAGTCTATGGAGCCGGGCAGAGCGGCGGGCGGGAGCAACTCGCGTGAGTGTCGAGTGGAACTGAACAGAGCGGCGTCGGCGTATCAAAATTTGAGACGCATGACCGACATATGGATAGCGTCGTGGGCCGCGCGTATCCTGGAACGAACAAATCTTTCGGGCCACGGCACAATCGAGCCGTGCGAGAGCCGAAGCACACCTTGGAAGGAGTCACTGTGCCGCAGCTGCGATCAGCAACGTCAACCACCGGCCGGAACATGGCGGGAGCGCGCGCCCTGTGGCGGGCCACCGGCATGGGAAGCGAGGACTTCGGTAAGCCGATCATCGCGATCGCCAACTCCTTCACCCAGTTCGTCCCCGG